>JBLNAW010000221.1:0-9183 GCA_050259555.1 Solirubrobacterales bacterium | reverse complement strand
CGGTCGAGGCGCTCACGATCTGCGAAGAGTGCTTCGGCCCGCTCGAGCCCGCGTACGACCTCGAGCACGTCGACGGCACCGACTTCCGCAAGGACGTCGAGGCCGGACCGCCGAGCCTATGGCGCTACGAGCTGCTCCTGCCCGGCGGGCCCGACGTGCCGAGGGTGGATCTCGGCGCCGGGTTCACGCCGCTGCGGAGGGCCGACAACCTCGCCGAGCGCCTCGGCCTGCGCACGCTGTGGATCAAGGACGACAGCGTGAACCCCTCCAACTCGTTCAAGGACCGCGTCGTGAGCGTCGCGATCACGATGGCGCGGGCGTTCGGGTTCGAGGCGATCAGCTGCGCGAGCACCGGGAACCTCGCGAACGCGACCGCCGCCCACGCCGCGAAGGCCGGCATGCCGTGTTACGTCTTCGTGCCCGAGGACCTCGAGCGGGCGAAGATCCTCGCGACGGAGGCCTACGGCGCGAGCGTCGTGGCGGTGAAGGGGAACTACGACGCCGTGAACCGCTTGTGTTCCGAGGTCGCCGAGGCCCTGCCGTGGGCGTTCGTCAACGTGAACATGCGCCCGTACTACGCTGAGGGCTCGAAGTCGCTCGGGTTCGAGGTCGCCGAGCAGCTCGGGTGGCGCTTGCCGGATCACGTCGTCGTGCCGATCGCGTCCGGCGCCCTCATGACGAAGATCCATCGCGCGTTCCGCGAGCTCGAGGCGATCGGCGCCGTCGAGGGCAAGCCCTCTCGGATCAGCGGCGCGCAGCCCGACGGCTGCTCGCCGGTCGCGCAGGCCTTCAGGTCCAACGCGACCGAGGTGCGTCCGGTGAAGCCCGACACGATCGCCCGCTCGCTCGCGATCGGCAGCCCCGCCGACGGCTGGTACGCGATCCAGACCGCCCGGGAGACCGGCGGCGTGGTCGAGTCCTGCACCGAGTCCGAGGTGGTCGAGGGCATCACGCTCCTCGCCGAGACCGAGGGCGTGTTCACCGAGACGGCCGGCGGCGTCACGATCGCGGTGCTGAAGCACCTCGTCGAGCGTGGCGTGGTCGGGCCCGAGGAGGAGACGGTCGCGCTCGTCACCGGCAACGGCTACAAGACCGTCGAGGCGCTCGAGGGCACGCTCGAGCCGAGCTTCCACGTCGCGCCCGACCTCGACGAGTTCCTCGCCGCGCTCGGGTAGCGGGGTCAGCGGCGGCATGGCCGGTCACGGGGTGGTCGTCGGCAGGTTCTCCCCGCCGCACCGCGGGCACCGGTTCCTGATCGATACCGCGGTCTCGCGCGCGGATCGGGTCACGGTCATGGTCGTCGACGGCCACGACGAGCGACCGCCGGCACGTCTGCGCGCCGAGTGGCTCCGCGAGCTCCACCCGGATGCCACCGTGATCGTCGTGCCCGACATCGAGGTGGACGACGACTCGGCGGCGTGGGCGCGGCACGCCTGGGAGTGCGTCGACCGAACGACGATCGACGCGGTGTTCACCTCGGAGCCCTACGGGACCCCGTGGTCGGCCGCGATCGCGGAGCTGCAGGGCTCGCCGTGCGCGAACGAGTACGTGGGGCGGAGCTACATCGATGTCTCAGGGACGCAGATCCGGAGCGACCCCGCCGCCTACTGGCGCTTCATCGACGCGCCGGTCCGTGCCCACTACGTGCGTCGGGTGTGCATCGTCGGCGCCGAGTCGACGGGCTCGACCACGCTCGCGCGCTCCCTCGCGTCCGCGTACGAGACGATCTGGGTACCCGAGTACGGTCGCGACTACACGATCGAGAAGTTCACGATCGGGACCGGCGACCAATGGCTCCCGAGCGATTTCCTCCGCATCGCGCTCGAGCAGAACGCGCTCGAGGACCGGATGGCGCGCGAGGCGCCGATCGGGATCATGTTCTGCGACACCGACAGCCTCGCGACGGCGCTGTGGGAGGAGATCTACCTGGGCGCGACCTCCGATGCAACTTGGCGGGCGGTCGAGGCCCACGGCGCCCCGTACCCGCTGTACCTGCTGACCGACCATGTCGGGATCCACTGGGAGGCCGACGACATCCGGGTCGGCGACCAGACGCGTGCGCGCATGACCGCCCGGTTCGAGGAGGTCCTGGCCGAGCGCGGACTCCCGTGGCGCAAGGTCACCGGCAGTCGCTCGGCGCGCCTCGCCCAGGCGGTCGAGGCGATCGCTCCCTTCTTCGCCTGAGCCGGCGCGTGCTGGCGAGCGGGACCCCGGCGGTCAGATGGCGAGCTCGAGCGATCCCTCTGCGTGCAGGTGCCAGCCGGGGAGCTCCTTGCCGCCCGGGACGGTGGCCGAGACGCCCGTCGCGGTGTCGTACGCCACGATCCTGCCCTTCAGGCGGCGGAAGATGACCTGGCCGGCGTCGCGCGCAACGACGAAGTCGACGATGAAGCCGCTCGCGATCTGGTCGAGGATCTCACCGGTGTCGGCCGAGATCGTGACGAGTCCGACCGGCTTGCTCCAGCCCCCAGGTTGTTGCGCCCACTTCCAGGCGACGATCGTCTGGTCGTCGAGCCACACGGGTCGGAGCAGGTTCATGTCGCACGTCCCGGCCGTGAGCACCCGCGGGTTCGCGCCGTCCGCGTCCATCAGGTGCACGCTCGCGTCGCACGCGTCCGCCGGATCCGAGTGCGTGAAGGCGATCGTCTGTCCGTCCGGGCTGAAGGATGGGTACAAGGACATGCCGTCCGTGGTGATCGGCCCGGCGCTCGATCCGTCCGTGGCCAGCACCCAGATGTCCCACACGTACAGGAAGTAGTCGTTGCCGTACGTGACGGCGACCCGGTCACCCGCCGGGCTGACCGCGAACCCCGTCGCCTGACGATCCGGATCCTCGAACTGCACGAGCTTGGTGTCCTGCCCCGAGACCAGATCTCGGTACCAGACCGAGTTCACGTAGGCATCGCGGTCCTCGGGCACGTCGCGACCGTTGTTGTCCGGCAGGAACACCATCTCGTCGCCCCCGCCGAAGATCAGCGGGTATCGAGCGTCGAGAACCTTCCAGATGCGCTCGCCGGTGGTCGCATCCTTCACGATGACGTCGGAGGCGAACGTCACCTTCTCGTGGTGGCGGGTGAAGGCGACGTGTCCGCCGTTGATCGACAGGAACTGCTCGGCGTCGAGGTTGAGGTCGACCGCGTTGCCCGCCTGGTCGGTCGCCCGGACGACCGTGTGGGTTCCATCTCTCGAGCCTTCGAACCCGACGAGCGGGAGCGCGGTTTGGGTCGAGCCCGGGACGGCCGGGACGACGACGGAGATCGCGACCAGGATCGCCGGGAGCAGCCCTCGGACCGGTCTCGTCGTGGACACGCGCATCCGACCCCCTCTCCCTCGGGGCCGTGCGGGCTCGGCCGAAACCCGACCATACCCGAGCGCCGCGCCGCGAGCGAACGCGGTCCGTCGAGCGCGCGGGGGGACGCTTCGAGCCGAAGAGACGGGACCTTCGTCCCGGGCAGCGCCGGGCACCGGAGGCGACGCTTGGAGGCGTCGACGAGGGGGGTGGGTGCGATGAGCAACCGCAACGCGGCGGCTGCGGGCGGCGGCGCGATCTACGGCCTCGGGATGTTCGGCGCCTGGGTGTGGTTCTGGCAGCAGGCGGACGCCTTCTGGGGATACGTGCTCGCGGTGTTCCAGGGCATCTTCTGGCCGGCCTTCATGGTGTACCGGGTCTTCGAGGCGCTCGCGAAGTAGGGGTGAGGGGATGTGAAGATCGAGTACGTCCACGCATCGGTGCACGGGAACGGCGCGAAGGTGGCGGAGGAGTTCCGGGAGCAGATGGCGGCCAGAGGCGTCGAGGTCGCCGTCCACCACGTCAACGACGTGAGGCCAAGGGCGATGCCGCAGGCCGACCTGTACCTGTTCAGCTCGCCCGGGCGGATGGGCAGGCCGATCCGCGGGGTGCGCCGGTTCCTGAAGGCGGTGGAGCTGCCCCCGGGAACGAGATACGCGATCCTGACGACCGAGATCGCGCCGCAGCCGGACGAGAAGACGGGGCGGATCCCGACGGAGGAGGAGATCTGTCGGTTCCAGCGCGTCCGGCCGATCATGAACGAGACGCTGCAGGGCAAGGGCCTCGTGAAGGTTGCCGAGGACAAGGTCTACGTCACCGGCATCGAGGGGCCGCTCGAGGACGGCTGGCGGGAGAAGGTCGACGCGTTCGCGGCTCGGATCCCCGAGCCGAGCTAACAGGGCGCGCTCGGCGGGAGCCTCGGCGGTTCGGCTCAGTCGGTCGCGCCGACCGGGACGAGCGACTCCTCGTCGAGCTCGGAGAGGTCCTCGGGCTCGACGTGGATCTTCGGGAGCATGCGGTCGAGCCAGCGGGGGAACCACCAGTTGGCCTTGCCCATCAGCAGCATCAGCGCGGGGACGAGCGCGGTGCGGATGATGACCGCGTCGACGAAGATCGCCGCCGAAAGCCCGACGCCGAATTCCTTGATGACCCGCTGGCCGCCGAGGATGAACGAGCCGAAGACCACGATCATGATCGCGGCCGCCGCGGTGATGGTGCCGCCGGTCGCCGAGAGGCCTCGGCGCACGGCCTCGCGGTTGTCCCCGGTCCGCAGCCACTCCTCGTGGATCCGCATCACGAGGAACACCTCGTAGTCCATCGAGAGGCCGAACAGGATCGAGAACAGCATCACGGGCAGGAAGGCCTCGACGGGTCCCGGCCGGTAGACGCCGAACAGGGCGCCGAGCCAGCCCCACTGGAAGACCGCGACGACGATGCCGAACGCGGCACCGATCGAGATCAGGTTCATGACGGCGGCCTTGAGCGGCACGAGCAGACTCCGAAGCACCATCTGCAGCAGCAGGAACGACAGGATGACGACGGCTCCGATGAACACGGGCAGCTTGCTGTTCAGGACCGTGGCGAAGTCCGCGAAGATCGCGGTGATCCCGCCGACGTAGACCTTCGGGCCCGAGCTCCCCACCGACGCCGGGACCACGTCCTCGCGGAGGTGGTCGATCAGCTGGGTGGTCGCCGCGTCCTGTGGCGCGGAGGTCGGGTACGCGATGAACAACGCGACCTGGGAGCCGTCCTTCGCGGGGATCGCCGTGACCGGCGTCACCGCCGCTACGCCGGGCTCGGCCTGGATCGTCGTCGCGAGCTGCTGCATCGCGGCCGCCTCGTCCGACGTCGTGGTCTCGGCGACGATCTGCAGGGGACCGTTGAACCCGGGACCGAAGCCCCGCGCGAGCAGGTCGTAGGCGGTCCGCGTGGTGGTGCCCTTCGGGTCGTTGCCCTGATCCGACAGGCCGAGACGCAGGCTGAAGAACGGCGCTGCGAGGACGGCGATGATCGCGAGCGCCACCGAGCCCCACAGCACCGGCCGCCGCTCAACGATCCTCGCCCATCGGGCCCAGTACCCGTGGTGCGTGACCGGGCGGTGCTCCTCGGTCGCGAGCTTCCGGCGCTGACGTCGCGAGAGGATCCTCGGGCCGACGAACCCCAGCATCGCGGGCAGGAGCGTGAGCGCCGCGACCATCGTGAGGGCGACGCCGATGCTCGCGGCGACCGCCATCCCGTAGAGGAAGCTGATCCCGAGCGCGAACATCCCGAGCAGCGCGACGCACACGATCAGGCCCGCGAACAGGACCGCTCGACCCGACGTGTCCATCGCGAGCTCCACCGAGGACCCGATGTCCCGTCCCGCCTGGACGCCCTGACGGTGACGCGAGACGATGAACAGGGCGTAGTCGACGCCGACCCCGAGCCCGATCAGCATGACGAGCTCGGTCGAGAACTCGGGCATCTTCAGCACGTTGCTGATGAGCCCGATCACCTGGATCGCCGTTCCGAGTGCGACGAGCGCCGACGCGAGCGGCATCGCCATCGCGAAGAGCGAGCCGAACACGAGGAACAGGACGATCCCTGCCGTGACGATGCCGAGGCCCGTGCCGCCGATCGCCGGCTCGTTCGCCCACTGCGCCACCTGCCCCGAGACCGCGACCACGAGCCCCGTGCCGGAGGCCGCCTCGGCGGTGTCGACGAAGTCCTTCGCGTAGGGGATCGACAGGTCCTGCGCCTGGATGTCGAGCGTGACCGTCGCGAACGCCACCGTGGCGTCCGCGCTCATCTGAGCGGCGCCCTGCGGCGTGAAGGGGGACACGACGCTCGAGACGTGCGGGAGCTCGGCGACCTTCGCGAGCATCGCGTTCACGCGCTGCTGGACCTGCGGATCAGTCACCTTCGTACCGCCGCTCGTGCCGATCACGATCTGCTCGGTGTCGCCCGACTCCTGCGGTGCCGCGGCTTGGAGCAGCTCGAGCGCCTGCGTCGACTCCGTGCTCGGGAGGTTGAAGTCGTTCGAGTACCCGGTCCCGACCGCCCGTGTGATCCCGAAGACGATGACGAAGGCGGCGATCCATGCACCGACGACGATCCGGCGATGGTGGAACGACCAGCTGGCGAGCGTGCGCATCGTCTCGGTACCTCCGTTCGTTCCGACGGCGCCCTCGGGCGGGCGACCCCGAGCTTACGAGATGCCACCTCGCCCTCAGGGCAGGTGGGGGTGATACGGTCGGTACCTGCTCGCTTCCTTCCCGGGAGGGGACCATGGCCAACAAGGACAAGGGTGGTTCGAAGAGCTCGAAGACGGCCGCGAGCAAGACGCTGAAGGAGAAGCGGCTGGCGAAGAAGGCGAAGGCCTCCGGCTCCAGCTCCTCATCGTCGGACTGGACGAGGAAGTAGGCGCCGGTCCGAGATCGCTCGCCGGGAGGTCGCACGTGAGGTCCAGCGGAGTGCGGGCGTGAACCGGGTCCCGACACCGCCGCTCTGGGTGACCGCCACGGGCACGATGGACGCGATCGCCGCCGTCGATCCCGAGGTCGCCGAGGCGATGTTCGTCTCCGACCATGCGATCGCGCTCAAGGGACGACCGGGCGCGATCACCGGGTTGTCGTGGGCCAGCTGCGCCGGGTTCGAGGCGGACGCGAGCTCGGGCGCGATCGGCGCCGACGTCCGCGTCGCGATGTACGACCCGGAGCGATGGCGGCACACGCCGGCCGAGGAGCAGCGCGACCCGATCGGCGCGATGTCGAGGTTCGGCGAGCTCGCCCGCCGGCATGGGTACGTGAGCATGATCACCCCGCACCCCGGCCTCCTGTCGGTGGAGGGGAGCTCGCTCGACCGAGGCCCCGACGAGACCGAGGAGGCCGCCTACGAGCGCTCGGGCATCACCGAGGCCGCGGCGCGCGCGGCCGACATCGTCGAGACGCAGGCGCAGCGACTCCAGGACCGGCCCGATGCGTACCGCGCGCTCGTGTCCGCGACCGCCGCTCGGGCCCGAGGCGCGAACCCTTCGGTGCTCGTGCTGTCGGGGCTCTCGACCTCGCCCGGCTTCCCGGCCACGCCGCAGATGCTGCTCGAGGCATGGTCGAGCGTGCGGGACGTCGCCGACGGGCACTACATCTCGCTCGCGAAGGGGCGCTACCCGGAGGTGATGGCCGCGTTCCTCCGCTCGGTGCTCGAGTCCGATCGGTGAGCGAAGGGGACCGGCCCGTCGATCCCGGGCGGGCGTCCCGCTTGCGGGCGGGCCGACTCGAGCGCCTGCAAGCCGCGATGCGTACTCACGGCGTCGAGTCGTGTCTGCTGTTCAACGAGCCGAACGTCCGGTACGCGACCGGCGTGTCCGCGATGCCCATCTGGAGCAACACCACCTTCATCAACTGCGCGGTCGTTCCGGCGGAGGGACGGCCGATCGTCTTCATGCACGGCAACTCCGCGCACTTGTTCCGCGAGATCGAGGCGGACGTGCGCCCGATGCATCCGTGGGAATTCATCGACGACGCGGATGGGGAAGCCGTGGTCTTCGCGAAGGAGGTGACCGCGGCGCTCCGCGAGCTCGAGGTCGATGCTCGCGCGCCGCTCGCCGTGGACCGGCTCGGGACGCCGGCGTTCCTCGCGTTGCAGGGCGAAGGGGTCCGGCTGATCGACTCGGCGCCGGTCACGGCCGAGGCCCGCGAGCTGAAGACCGCCGAGGAGATCGAGCTCCTCGAGGAGAACGGCCGGATCCTGATGGAGATGCTCGGGGCGTTCGAGGCCGCGATCGCCCCGGGTGTTCGCGAGCGCGACCTGCTGGCGGTCCTCGCCGATACGTTGCTGCGGCGTGGAGGCGAGCACCTGGCCACGAGCACCGTCTGCTCGGGCCCGAACACGAACCCCTGGCGTGCCGAGGCGACCGATCGTGCACTCGAGGCGGGGGACCTCGTCTACGTCGACACGGACGCGATCGGCGTCGAGGGGTACTTCTTCTGCATCTCGCGGACGTTCCTGTGCGGTGACGTGCGGCCGAGCTCGGAGCAGCTCGATGCCTACCGCGCCGCACACGAGTGGCTCCTCGGCATGCGTGAGGTCATCCGGCCGGGCGTGACCTGCGCGGAGATCGCCGAGCGGGCGCCGAAGATCCCCGAGCGCTACCTGCCGCAGCGGTACGAGTGCATGATCCACGGCATCGGCCTGGAGGAGGAGAGCCCGAGCGTCGCCCATCCCGGCGATCCGCAGCCGAACCCCGACCGCGTGATCCGCGAGGGCATGGCGCTCGTGGTCGAGCTCTACTGCGGTGAAGTCGGCGCGCGCGACGGCGTGAAGCTCGGGGACCAGGTGCTCGTCACGAAGGACGGCCCGAGGGTGCTCGTCCCGTACCCCTACGAACGAGCGCTCCTCTGAGGCCGTCCCCCGGAAGCCGTCCGTCAGCAACCCGAGATCGCGAGATGCTGCCCCACGCGGTGGATCTGGCCGTCCACCACGGTGATCGCGTAGTAGAAGGTCGTGTCGAACGGGGTGGTCGCGTCGGAGAGCTCGGTCAGCGCGACGTGTCGGTTCGGCGGCGTCTCACACACACCGATGAAGTGGATGCGCACGTCGTGGGCGACCGGAACCGTCCGGAGCAGGTCGTTCTCGTTCCGTAGGTAGATCCACAGGTACCGCGCGTCACGGCGCGCGACGCCGTCCTCGATCGCGGCGTGGGCCGCCGCGCGGCGCTTGAAGACCTGGACGACGTCGACGGTGATCGTGGCCCCGTGGACGTCGACGTCCCGCACGTACGTCGGATACGTGCCGTCGGCGAGAGCGTTCGGGTCCGGCGCCGGCTCGATGCTCGGCGAGGCCGGTGGGGCGGACGGCGACGGAGGGACCGCGACGGGCACGGTCGTCGGACCGGTGGTCGGCGCGGGGATGCTCGG
>JBLNAW010000220.1:0-44394 GCA_050259555.1 Solirubrobacterales bacterium | reverse complement strand
ACATCGTGATCGCCCGCCGGCTGTCCGAGGTCGCGGCGGTCGTCGGCGGCCGCGTCCACGGCGAGGACGTGGTCGTGATCTCGGCGGCCAGCGACAGCCGCTCCGCGGTTCCGGGGACGTTGTTCGTCGCGCTGCCGGGTGAACGGGTGGACGGACACGACTTCGTGGCCGAGGCCATGGCGCGAGGTGCAGCCGCCGCGCTCGTGCGCCGGTCCGTCGACGGGTATCCGTGCGTCGAGGTCCCCGACACCGGTGTCGCGCTGCTCGAGCTCGCGCGGAACGAGCGCGATCGCCGGAAGGACGCGACCGTCGTCGGCATCACGGGCGCGAACGGCAAGACCTCGACCAAGGACATGGCGGCGGCCGTCGTGTCGGCCCGGTTCCGCACCCACGCCAGTCCCGCGTCGTTCAACACGGAGGTCGGCGTGCCGATCACGCTGCTCGGCGCGCCGCCCGACGCGGAGGTCGTCATCGCGGAGCTCGGTGCCCGGCGGATCGGCGACGTCGCGCTGCTCTGCGAGATCGCACGGCCCGACGTCGTCGTCGTGACGAACGTCGGCGTCGCCCACATGGAGGTGTTCGGCTCCTGGGAGGCGATCGTCGATGCCTCCGCCGAACCGGTGGAGACCCTCGGCCGCGACGGCACCGCGATCTTGAACGCCGACGATCCCGTCGTGCGGGGGTACGAGCGGCGGACGTCGGCGCACGTTCGCTGGTTCGGGCTCGGCCGCGATGCCGACGTGCGGGCGAGCAGGATCGAGCTCGATCACGACGGACGTGCGCGGTTCGTGCTCGAGATCGACGGCGGGCGCGAGCACGTAGAGCTCGCGGTGCCGGGTGAGCACATGGTGCCGAACGCCCTCGCCGCCGCGGCGGTCGGGTCGACGCTCGGGCTGTCCGCGGCCGAGTGCGCGGTGGCGCTGAAGGGCGCCCGGGTGTCGGCGTGGCGGATGGAGAGCTTCGAGACGCCCGACGGCGCCCGGATCGTCAACGATGCGTACAACGCGAACCCGGAGTCGATGGCGGCCGGACTGAAGGCCGCCCGGTGGATGGCGCGGGAGGGCCGGCTCGCGGCGGTCCTGGGGCATATGGCCGAGCTCGGTCCGATCGCGCTCGACGAGCACGAGCGGCTCGGCGAGCTCATCGTGCGGATCGGCGTCGAGCGGCTCGTGACGGTCGGCGAGCGAGCGCGGATGATCCACCGCGCGGCGGTCCGCGAGGGGCAGTTGCCCGAGGACGCCGTCGACGTGGACACGCCGGAGGAGGCGCTCGCGGATCTCCGCGCGTGGCTCCGCCCGGGCGACGTCGTGCTGATCAAGGGCTCGCGGGTCGTGGGCCTCGAGCGGCTGGCGGAGGCCTTGCGGTGAGGGGCATCCTCGTGGCTGCCGCGATCGGGCTCGCGATCACGCTGCTCGGCACGCCACTCGCGATCCGCGCGTTCCGTCTCTGGGGATGGGGGCAGCGGATCCGCGAGGACGGACCACACACCCACCTCGAGAAGATGGGGACCCCGACGATGGGCGGCGTGGTGATCCTCGCGGGGATGCTCGGTGGGTACCTGGCCGCGCACCTCGTGCTCGGGGGGCTGACGGCGGGCGGGCTCGCGGTGCTCGTGGCGGCCTTCTGCTTCGGCGCGCTCGGGTTCGTCGACGACTTCATCAAGGTCCGTCGCCGGCGATCGCTCGGTCTGTCGAAGTCGGCGAAGATCGCCGGACAGGCGATCGTCGCGATCGTGTTCACGGTCGCCGCCGTGAAGTGGGGTCACGTCTCGACCGAGCTCTCGTTCTTCCGCGAGACCGGGATCGATCTCGGCGTGTTCTTCGTCGTGTGGGTCTTCGTGATCCTCGCGTCGTCGTCGAACGGTGTGAACCTCACCGACGGTCTCGACGGACTCGCGTCGGGCTCCTCGATCTTCGTGTTCTCCGCGTTCGTGTTCATCGCGTTCTGGCAGTTCCGCCACGCGTGCGGGCTCGGCCCCGAGGAAGCGTGCTACCCGGTCAACCCGGACGACGCGCTCGATCTCGCGGTGATCGCGGGCGGGACGGCCGGCGCCGTCGCCGGGTTCCTCTGGTGGAACGCGGCCCCGGCACGGATCTTCATGGGCGATACGGGTGCGCTCGCGCTCGGCGGGTTGATGGGGGCGCTCGCGATCGCGACCGACACCCAACTGCTGCTGGTCGTCCTCGGCGGGCTGTTCGTGATCGAGACGACCTCGGTGATCGTGCAGGTGATCTCGTTCCGCGGCTTCCACAAGCGGGTCTTCCGGATGTCGCCGATCCATCACCACTTCGAGCTCGCCGGCTGGCCCGAATTCACGGTGATCGTCCGCTTCTGGATCGTCGCGGGCCTCTGCGTCGCGGTCGGGCTCGGGCTCTTCTACTACGACTTCATCGCGCGAGGAGGGCTCGGGTGAGTCCGGCCGGCGTGTTCGAGGGCGAGCGCTTCCTCGTGGTGGGTCTCGGCGTGGCGGGCAGCGCCGCCGCGCGGGTCCTCGTCGCGGAGGGTGCGCGCGTGCGGGCCTCCGAGGAGCGCACCGCGGTCGAGGCCGCGGACGAGCTCGCCGCGCTCGGCGTCGAGGTGCGTCTCGGCGGTCACGAGCCCGCCGATCTCGAGGACGTGGACGCGGTGGTCGCCAGTCCGGGCGTGCCCGAGCACGCCCCCATCCTGCGATGGGCGGCGGAGCGCGAGATCCCCGTCTGGAGCGAGCTCGACATCGGCGCGCGGCTGTGCCGGGTGCCGTACGTGGCGATCACCGGGACGAACGGGAAGTCGACGACGACGAAACTCATCGCGGCGATGCTCTCGCGGGCCGGGTTGGACGCGGTCGCGTGCGGGAACATCGGGCATCCGTTCTCGGTCGCCGCGCGCGAGGGCCACGAGGCCCTGTCCGTCGAGGCATCGTCGTTCCAGCTGCGGTTCCACCACTGGGTGCATCCTCGGGTGTCGGTCCTGCTGAACGTCGCGCCCGATCACCTGGACTGGCACGGGTCGGAGCGCGCGTATGCATCGGCGAAGGCTCGGGTGTTCGAGCTGCAAGGCGACGACGACGTGCACGTCGGCAACGCGGACGATCCCGCGGCCGCCTCGATCTCGAGGACGGCACCGTGCCGGGTGACGTGGTTCCGCGGCGGAGCGCCCGGCCCGGGCGAGGTCGGCGCGGTCGAGGGGCGGATCGCGGCTCGGCGACCGGACGGCGAGCTGGTCGATCTCGGCCGGCCCGTCCACGATGCGGCGGGGTTCCTCCTCGACTGTGCCGCGGCCGCCGCCGCGGGACTCGCGTACGGACTGCCGGCGGAGGCCGTCGCCGAGGCGATCGGCTCGATGACCCCGCTGCCGCACCGGGGCGAGGAGGTCGCGCGCGTCGGATCGGTCCGGTTCCTCGACGACTCGAAGGCGACGAACGTGCACGCCGCGCTCCACGCCCTGCGTGGCAAGCGCGACGTGGTGCTCATCGCGGGCGGGATGGCGAAGGGCGTCGACCTCTCGCCGCTCGCCGAGGCGAGGTCGTCGCTCGCCGGGGTCGTGGCGATCGGCGAGTCCGGTCCCGAGGTCATGACCGTGTTCGAGGGCCTCACGCCGGTTCGGACCGCCGGCTCGATCGAGGAGGCCGTGCAGGTCGCCTTCGAGATGACGCCCGAGCGCGGCACGGTGCTGCTCGCGCCCGCCTGCGCGAGCTGGGACATGTTCCGCGACTACGTGGAGCGCGGCGAGCGGTTCGCCGCGGCCGCTCGCGCACTGAGACCGGAGGCCGCCCGTGTCCAGCCGTAGCGTCATCGTCGAACGACCACGGCACCTCCGCGTCGTCCGGCCGGCAGATGCGTCGCTGACACGTGCCGGAGACGATGCAGCCGTTCGGCGGACGACCTACCTGTTGCTCGGCTCGACGGCGTTCCTGGTGCTCGGCGGACTCGTGATGGTGCTCTCGGCGAGCTCCATCTCGGCCTACGCGCAGTTCGGCGACTCGTTCCGCTTCTTCCAGCGACAGGCGACCTACGCAACGGTCGGTGTCGGCGCACTCCTGCTGACGTCCCGGATGCGGTACCACGTCTGGCAGCGCCTCGCGGTGCCGTTCCTCCTCGTCACGCTCGTGCTCCTCGTGTCCGTCTTGCATCCCGGTGCGGGGGTCTCCGCGTACGGATCGTCGCGATGGCTCGAGTTCGGACCGGTCACGATCCAGCCCTCCGAGATCGCGAAGCTCGCGCTCGTCGTGTTCGCTGCGAGCGTGCTGGCCCGCAAGTGGGGCAAGCTCGACCAGATCGGGCACCTCGCGCTTCCGCTCCTGCCGGTGGTCGTGATCGTGACGGGGCTCGTGATGCTGCAGCCAGACTTGGGGACGACGCTGATCATCGCCGGCACGCTGTTCCTGCTTCTGTTCGTGGCTGGCGTCCGGTTCCGATACCTGCTCGCGACCTGGCTCGTGGGCTCGGCGCTCGGCATGGCGCTGATCTTCAGCGCCGATTACCGGCGCGTGCGGTTCCTCGCGTTCCTGCATCCGTGGGCCGATGCCACGGACACCGGGTACCAGCTCGTGCAGTCGCTGATCGCGCTCGGCTCGGGTGGGTGGTTCGGAGTGGGGCTCGGCGCGAGCCGTCAGAAGTGGATGTACGTGCCGAACGCGCACACCGACTTCATCTTCTCGATCCTCGGCGAGGAGCTGGGGCTCATCGGCGAGGTCCTCGTGTTGCTCGCGTTCGGCGTGCTTGTCTTCGCGGGCATCCGGATCGCCGCGCGAGCCCCCGACGTGTTCGGACGCCTACTCGCCGCGGGCATCGTGGCGTGGTTCGGGCTGCAGACGCTCGTGAACCTCGGCGCGGTCACCGGGCTGCTCCCGATCACGGGCGTGCCGCTGCCGTTCCTTTCCTATGGCGGCTCGTCGCTCGTCGTGTCGCTCGCGGCCGTTGGGATCTTGTGGAACATCGCCCGCGCGCCGGCGGCGAAGGCGTCCTCGCGTCGCCTGCCGGTTCGGCGAGGTGCCACGTGAGGGTGCTCATCGCAGGGGGTGGTACGGCGGGACATGTGTTCCCCGCGCTCGCGCTGGCGCGCCGGCTCGCGGACGAGCACCGGGTCGAGGTCCGATTCGCCGGAACCGCGACCGGCCAGGAGGCTCGGCTCGTCCCCGACGCCGGCTTCCCGTTCGAGGCGGTCGAGGCACGTCCCCTCAAGCGCGAGCTGTCGCTCGACGCGGTAACGGCGCCGGTCGCGGCGATCCGCTCCGTCTCGGCGTGCCGGCCGCTCGTGGAGCGTGCGGACGTGGTCGTCGGGATGGGCGGGTACGTGAGCCTTCCGGTCGGTCTCGCCGCCGTGAGAGCCAAGCGGCCCCTCGTGATCCACGAGCAGAACGCGGTCCCGGGTCTCGCGAACCGCGTCCTCGCGCACCGGGCCCGGGCGGTCGCGCTCACGTTCGGCGAGGCCGCCGAGCGCATGCCTCGGCGCGCCCGGACCGTCATCACCGGGAACCCCGTCCGAGAGCAGGTCCTGGCCGTCGAGGCAGGTCGCGAGGCGCTCGCGAAGGAGGCCCTCGTCGAGCTCGATCTGGAACCGGGCCGACGAACCGTCGTCGTCTTCGGGGGCAGCCAGGGCGCGCTCCACGTCAACGCGGCCGCCGTGGACGCGATCGGCCGTCTCCGCGAGCGGGGGGACCTCCAGGTGCTCATCCTCACCGGTTCCGCGCACGAGCGCCGGATCTCGGAAGCGCTCGCGACCGCGAGCGGCGTCCGGGCGCGCGTGCGAGGGTTCCTCGACCGGATGGAGCTCGCGTACGCGGTCGCGGACCTCGTGATCTCGCGGGCCGGCGCGACGACGTGCGCCGAGGTCTCCGTCTGCGGCGTCCCCGCGGTCCTCGTCCCGTACCCGCATGCGACGGGCGGTCACCAGGACGCGAACGCGCGTGCGCTCGAGCGGGCGGGGGCGGCCGTCCGACTGCCCGATGCCGCCCTGTCCGGCGAGGTCCTCGCCTCCCTCGTCCTCTCCCTGATTGGAGATCCCGCGCGGCTCGCCTCGATGAGGGAGCACATGCGTTCGTGGTCTCGACCTGACGCGGCCGAGGCGCTCGCCGCCGTGGTCCTCCGCGCGGGCGGTCACCGGTGACCAGCCCCTACGTGCCCCCGGCCGGCAGCATCCCTACCCTCGAGGTGCCGGATCTCGCCGCCGTCCGCCGGCTCCATCTGATCGGCATCGGCGGAGCCGGGATGCGGAACCTCGCGAAGCTCTTCCTCGCGCGCGGGACCGAGGTATCGGGGTCGGACATGAAGGACTCCAACGGCCTGCGCGAGCTCGAGGGGCTCGGCGCCACCGTTTCGGTGGGCCACGCCGCATCGCAGCTCGGCGAGCCCGACGCCGTCGTGATCTCGAGCGCGATCCACGAGACGAACCCCGAGCTCGCCGAGGCGCGTCGGCGGGGGATCCCCGTGTGGGCGAGGGCGCAGGCGCTCGCGGCCCTCGCGGCGGGTGCGCGGACGATCGCCATCGCCGGCACCCACGGCAAGACCACCACGACCTCGATGGTCGGCCTCGTGCTCGAGCGCGCCGGCCTCGATCCCACGTACCTCGTCGGCGGCGAGCCGAACGAGAGCGGGAGCGGAGCACGGTCCGGTTCGGGCGGCCTGTTCGTCGCCGAGGCCGACGAGAGCGACGGCTCGTTCCTCCTGCTCCGCTCGGATGTGGGGATCGTCACGAACGTGGAGGTCGACCACGTCGACTTCTACCGGGGCGGCCGCGAGGAGATCGAGGCTGCCTTCGCCCTCTTCGCCGCGCGGTGCCGTCACGTGGTCGCGTGCATCGACGACCCCGGAACGGTTCGCGCGCTCGAGGGATCGGCCGCCGACGTGACCTGGTACGGGACCTCGCCCGAGGCCGACGTGCGGGTCGAGGTGCGCTCGCTCGCGCCTCGAGCCGCCCGCGCCGAGATCCATCTCGACGGCCGAACCATCGACGTGCGACTCGGCGTCGACGGCGCGCACATGCTCCTCAACGCGGCCGGGACGATCGCGGCGACGGGGATCGTCGGGGTGGATGCCGCGGTCGCCGCGGAGGCGCTCGGGTCCTTCACGGGCGTCCATCGCCGCTTCGAGCACCGCGGCTCGGTGCGCGGCGCCGACTTCTACGACGACTACGGGCACGTGCCGACCGAGCTGGCCGTGACGCTCGACGTCGCCCGGCGGACCGACCCTCGCCGTCTGGTCGCGGTGTTCCAGCCGCATCGGTACTCCAGGACGCAGGCGTTGTGGCGGGAGCTCGGCGCGAGCCTCACCGAGGCCGACCTGATCGTGGTCACCGACGTCTACGGCGCCGCACAGGAGCCGATCCCCGGTGTCACGGGCAAGCTCGTGGTGGACGGGCTCGCGCTCGCCGAGCGGTCGAAGCGCGTCGTCTACCTCCCGCACCGCGGCGACGTGGTCCGGTTCCTCGAGCGCGAGGTTCGCGAGGGAGACCTCGTCCTCACGATGGGGTGCGGGGACGTCTGGATGCTCGGCGACGCGGCCCTCGACGCGATCCGCGAGGCGGACTCGTGACCGAGGATCTCGCCCGCGCGGAGGAGATCCTTCGGACCGCGTGTGGCGAGCGCCTCCGAACCTCCTTCCCGCTCGCACCGCTCACGACCTTCCGCATCGGAGGTCCGGCCGCCCTCTACCTCGAGGTGGGATCCGAGGAGGATCTGGCCGCATCCGGCCGGGCGGTCCGCGAGACCGGGGTCCCCCTCGTGATCCTCGGGAAGGGGTCGAACGTGCTCGTGTCCGACGCCGGGTTCCGGGGCTTGGCGGTGCGTCTGGGGCGAGCGTTCCGGTGGACCTCGCACGAGGGTGAGCGGCTCACGGCCGGAGGCGCGATGCCCCTACCCGCACTCGCCGGGGTGGCGCTCGGTCACGGCCTGTCCGGGATCGAGTGGGCGGTCGCGATCCCCGCATCGTTCGGAGGCGGGGTTCGTATGAACGCCGGCGCCCACGGTGGTGCGCTCGCCGACGTCCTCGAGACGATCGGCCTCTACGACCTGGGGAGCTGCGAGCCGCTCGTCATCGCGGCGGGCGATGCCGGGTTCGGGTACCGGCGCTCGGCCCTTCCCGCCGGGTGCGTGGTCGTACAGGCGACGATGCGGCTCGAGCCCGGCGACCGGGCGGAGATCCGAACCCGGATGGACGAGGTCCGGGAGTGGCGCCGCCAGCACCAACCGCTCGCCGAACCGAACTGCGGCAGCGTCTTCAAGAACCCGCCCGACCACGACGCGGCCCGCCTCATCGACGAAGCGGGGCTGAAAGGGTCGAGGGTCGGCGGGGCAACCGTCTCACGGAAGCACGCGAACTTCATCGTGACGACGGACGGCGCGCGCGCCGCCGACGTCGTCGATCTCATCCGGACGGTCCAGGAGCGCGTCCTCGAGCGCTCGGACATCCGACTCGAGCCGGAGGTGCATCTCGTTGGCGAGTTCGATCGCGTTCCCTACTGAGGTCCATGCGTCACGGCTCCGTCGAGCCCTCTCGCAGGGCTGGCGTTGGTTGGCGATCGCGGGCACGGCAGTGGTGCTCGCCGCGGTCGGGCTCGCCGTCACCGGGAGCCACTGGTTCCATGTGCGGAGCATCGATGTCGCCGGCGGGGATCACCTCTCGCGGGGTGAGATCGTCCGGCTCTCGGGGATCACGAAGCACGACAACGCCATCTGGCTCGACGAGTCGACCGCGGAGGCGAGGCTGACCGAGAACCCGTGGGTTGCGTCGGCGGACGTGAGGGTCGACCTCCCATGGACGGTCACCATCACCGTCACCGAACGCTCACCGATCGCGGTTCTCGAGCGCGGGACGAGCGACGTGTTGGTCGCCGGCGACGGCACGCTCCTCGGGCCGGCGCAGGGACCGGCCCTCCCCCTGATCGAGGCACCGCCGTCGTGGGTCGGCTCGGTGCCGTCACCGCCCGTCGCGGGGGTCGCCCGCGCGCTCGCGGCCCTCGACCCGAACGTGCGGGACATGGTTCGGCGGGTCGACACCAGTTCACCGAGCGGCCTCGAGTTGTTCCTGAGCGATGGACTCCGCATCTCCTACGGCTCGGCTCGCGCGTTCGCGGACAAGGCCATCGCCATCGCCGACGTCCTGGCGTGGACGCAGACGACGGGAGAGAAGATCCGTCTGCTCGACGTCAGCGCGCCGAGCGCGCCGGCCGTCGCGCCGGTCGCCTGACGCGCTTGGCTGAACTGTCAGGGTTGAGCACAAGCTGACTGCGACGGCGACACCCAACCCATTGACGGGCCAGGGCTTCGATAGTAGGGTGGCGAAGGTCCAGTGTAGGTAGATATAACAATAACGTTCGAGTTGAGGTTCAGTGTGAAGCGGATGGGAACGGCGTTTCCCCAGGTAGAACGAGGCGTGAGGCCTCGGAGACGGAGGTTTCGGTGATCGATTCTCCTTCGAACTACCTCGCCGTCATCAAGGTGGTCGGGATCGGCGGGGGCGGTGTGAACGCGGTGAACCGCATGATCGAGGCAGGTCTGCGGGGCGTGGAGTTCATCGCGATCAACACGGATGCGCAGACGTTGCTCATGTCCGACGCCGAGGTGAAGCTCGACATCGGCCGGGAGACCACGAGAGGCCTCGGCGCTGGGTCGGATCCCGACGTCGGACGCCGCGCGGTCGACGAGCACATGGACGAGGTCGAGGAGATCTTGAAGGGCGCCGACATGGTGTTCGTCACCGCTGGTGAAGGCGGAGGCACCGGCACCGGCGGCGCGCCGATCGTCGCCGAGATCGCACGCAACCTCGGCGCGCTCACGATCGGGGTCGTCACCCGTCCGTTCGGGTTCGAGGGCCGCATGCGCGCGACCCAAGCAGACATGGGCATCACCGAATTGAAGAAGGCGGTCGACACGCTGATCGTCGTGCCGAACGATCGCCTGCTCCAGGTCTCCGACCCGAACACGCCGATCATGGACGCGTTCCGGATGGCCGACCAGGTCCTGTTCCAAGGGGTCGACGGCATCACGTCGCTCATCACGACGCCGGGGCTCATCAACCTCGACTTCGCCGACGTCCGTTCGGTGATGACCGGCGCCGGCTCGGCGCTGATGGGGATCGGCCTGGGGTCGGGCGAAGACCGGGCCGAGGAGGCCGCGAAGAGCGCGATCAGCTCACCGCTGCTCGAGTCCTCGATCGAGGGGGCGCGCGGCGTCCTGCTCTCGATCGCCGGGCCCACCGACCTCACCCTTCACGAAGTGAACAAGGCGGCCGACGCCATCACGCGGGTGGCACACCCCGACGCGAACATCATCTTCGGCGCGGTCGTCGACGACGCGCTCGGCGGGGAGGTCCGGGTCACGGTGATCGCGGCCGGGTTCGACAAGCTGCTGGCCGCGCCGGCGACGTTCGAGAGCCGGATCTCGCGGCTGCTCGAGACGCCGGAGCCGGCAGCCGAGCCGGTTCCGGCGGCGGCGACCTTCGGTGGCGGCGAGCTCGAAGAGGCCCCCGCGCCGATGCCATCGATCCTGGTGGACGACGAGGACGAGATCTTCCGACCGGCGCCCGAGACGGTGTCGTTCGACGCCGAGGAGGACCTGGACATCCCGGACTTCCTGAAGAGCTAGATCCGATCCGCCCACGCGGATGGTCCGTGGGGGCGGGGACGAAGCGGATCAGAGGCGACCTTCCCCCGCCTCTGGGACCGGTCCCCGCCCCCTCTTCCATGTCCGGCCTCGGCGCCGCCGGTCCGTTCGTATGGGAGCATCGGACGCCGTGGCCGATCTCGAGCGGCGGGTGCTGGAGGGCGGGATGGTGGCGCTCGTCTCGGCGCCGCTCCAGCGGGCGGGGTTCCTCGCGGCGTTCCTCGAGCGCACGGGAGGAGTGAGCGCCGAGCCCTACGCGTCGCTGAACGGCTCCTTCCAGGTCGGGGACGACGAGGCCGCCGTGCGCGAGAACCGCCGGCGGGTCGCGTCGGCCTTCGGGATCGAGCGCTTCTGCGTTCCCGGCCTCGTCCACGGGACGTCCATCCTCCCGGTCGGCAGGACCCGAGCGGCCGACGGGTACGCGGAACCGGCCGAGCTCCTCTCGAAGGCGGACGGGACCACGACGAGATCGGCCGGCATCGGGCTCGGGGCCTTCAGCGCCGACTGCGTGATCGCGATCCTCGGCGATCCTCGGGAGGGAAGGATCGTCCTCGTGCACGCAGGGTGGCGGGGGCTCGCCACGGGGGCGCTCCAACGCGCCGTCGAGGTCTTCGCCGATCGCGCGGAGGTCCGTGTCGCGATCGGCCCGGCGATCGGACCGTGCCACTACGAGGTCGGCGAGGACGTCGCACTGGCGGTTTCGGCGGGGTCTCCGGCAGGGGCCGTCAGCGAGCGCAGGGAGGGCCGACGGTTCCTCGACCTCGTCGGGACCGCCCGTGCGGTCCTGCGGGCCCAGGGCATCCGACGTGTCGAGGACACCGGCCTGTGCACGGCCTGCGAGAGCGACCGGTTCTTCTCGTTCCGGCGCGACGGCACGACGGGTCGTCATCTCGCGCTCGGGATGCGCCTCGCCGGCTGAACCGGCTGTTACGTCTGTCAACGAGACGATACCGTTGTATCGTGCTGAACGCTGATGAGCGACCGATCCCGGGACGTCGTGCTCGAGAACCTCGCCGGCATCCGCCGTGGGGTGCGGACCGCCTGCGAGCGCTCCGGTCGGGACCCAACGGGCGTCCGTGTCGTCGGGGCCGGCAAGACCGTCGAGGCGGAGGTGCTCGGGTGGGTCGTCGAGGCCGGCATCCGAGACCTCGGGGAGAACTACGTGCAGGAGCTCCAGGTGAAGCGCGAGCTGGTTGCCGGGGCGACGTGGCACTTCATCGGGACCGTGCAACGGAGCAGCGCCCATCACCTCGCCGAGCTCGCCGACGTCGTCGAGACGGCGGTGCCGGGCAGGGCGCTCGATCGGCTCTCGCGCCGGGCGCTCGAGGCCGGCCGCACGCTCTCTGCCCTCGTCGAGGTCGACTTCACGGGCAAGCGCACCGGCGTGGCGCCCGAGGACGCGCTCGATGCGTGCGACGCAGTGGCGTCGATGCCCGGGCTCGAGCTCGACGGACTCATGACGCTTCCGCCGCTCACCCCGGATGCCGAGGACGCGCGCCCGTACTTCCGCCGGCTCCGTGAGCTGCTCGAACGTGTCCGTGAGCGGCATCCGCAGGCGTCGGAACTTTCGATGGGAATGTCCCTCGATTACGCGGTTGCCGTGGAGGAAGGCGCTACGATGGTCCGCATCGGTACGGCCCTGTTCGGCGAACGGCCGCCGAGGTGACCAGGGGAGGAGCGATGCCAGGCGTGTGGAAGAAGACGCTGACCTATCTCGGGCTCGTGGAGGACGAGGAGTACGACGAGCTCGACGAGGTCGCCGCGCAGCCTCGGCAGGCCGAGGTCCGGAGCATCCATCGTCCACAGCCGGTCCGCGAGGTGATCGCTGACGAGCACGAGGGCATGGTGCGGACGATCCCGTCCACGCGGCCCTCGACCGCCTCCGCGATCCACAAGTCCGAGCCCAGGCGCTTCAACGAGGCACGCGAGATCGCCGACCGATTCAAGGACGGCATCCCGGTCATCATGAACCTGCAGAGCACCGACGACACGATCGCGCGACGCCTCGTGGACTTCGCCTCCGGCCTCGTCTACGGGCTCGACGGGAAGATCGAGATGGTCGCGAACCGCGTGTACCTGCTCACGCCCGCGAACATCGAGGTCTCCGCCGAGGACCGTGAGCGGCTCGCCGGGGGCGGCATCTATAACCAGTTCTGAGACCCTCGGGCACCGGGCACCGGACCGATGATCGCCGCCGAGAGCGCCCTCGTGAGCGTCCTGTGCGTCGTCATCACCGCGTACACCCTCATCCTGTTCATCAAGGTGATCGCGTCCTGGGCGACGCTCTTCGGGTTCCGGCCCCCCGTCACCGGTCCGCTCCGGTGGGCGCTCGACCTCCTGGACGACGTGACCGAACCGGTCCTGCGGCCGCTCCGGGCCATCATCCCGCCCGTCCGTGCCGGCGGGGTCGGGCTCGACATCTCGATCATCGTCGCGTTCGTTATCCTTGCGGTCCTGCGGATCGCTCTGAACTGTTAGTGCGCCGGGACGGCGGGGGGGAAGGTCATGCGGAGGAAGAAGTCCGAGGGCGAGATGGCGCCCGGCGCGAGCGGGCGGGTCACGCCCGCCGACGTGCAGCAGGTGGAGTTCCGCCTCGCGTTCCGCGGGTACAGCGAGCGGGACGTCGACGCGTTCTTGGACCGGGTGACCGAGGACCTCTCCGCGTACATCGAGGAGAACCAGCGCCTTCGCGCGGGGCAGCCGGCCGCAGCGGCCGCGCCGGCCTCGGCGGACGTCGGCTCGGCTCGGTCGGAGGCCCAGCGCATCGTCGCGGATGCGCGTGACGAGGCCGCCCGGATCGTGCGCGACGCCCATGCCCGAGCGGCCGCATCCGGCGCGCCGGCGGGCGACTCGCGTGCGGCGGTCGCTCCGTTCCTGAACACCGAGCGCGAGTTCCTCCAGAGCCTCGGCGCTCTCGTGCAAGGTCATGCCGAGGAGGTCAAACAGATGGTCTTGGCTCTGCGTGCGCGAGCGGAGGCATCCGGCACGCCGGCGGCGACGGCCTCGGCACCGATCGTGGAGACCGAGCCGGAGCAGGGGTCGGCGGGTGCGAGCGCCGAGGAAGCCTTCGCGCCGATCACCGTCCCCGCGGCCGAGGAGGAGGCCGAGGTCTCCGCCGACGACGCCGGGGAGCCGGTCCCCGAGCCGACGCCGGCCCGGCTCCGCACGGACTCCGGTGAACGCTCGCTCCGAGAGCTGTTCTGGGGCGAGGACTGACGCAGGACCCTCCGGGTCGCCGCGCCACGCTGCTCTATGCCGCCGCGTTCGTCCTGGTGCTCGCGTCCGCTGGGACGCTCCTGATCGGGATCGCGAGCGACGAGGCGGAACCGATCGCGCTCTCGCTCGGTGCCGCCGCCGGTGCGTTGATCCTGCTCTGGGCGGGCGTGACGAGGAGCTCAGGCCCGTCGCAGCGTGATCGTCAGGGCTGAGCCCTCGATCTCGGCGTCCTGCCGATAGGTCGCGCCCGTCACGGCGGTCGGCGACAGCTCCCGCGCGAGGGTCTCGCCGGCCACCTGGTCGCCGTGGGCCGCGATGGCGTCGGCGAGCTCCCCCTGCGTCTCGACGCCGAGCAGGATGCGATCGCTCACCTCGAGACCGGCCGCCTTGCGCGCGTCCTGGACCAAGCGGACGAGCTCGCGCGCCAGACCTTCACGCCGAAGCTCCGGCGTGAGCTCGAGCTCGAGCGCAACCGTGATGCCGCTCTCGGCCGCGACGCCCCATCCCTCCAGGGTCTCCTGCACGAGATCCACGTCGTCGGGCTCGAGCGTCACGTCGTCGACGGAAACGGTCTCGCCCCGCGCGAGCGCCGCGGCGAGCGACCCGTCGTCGGCCGCGAGCGCGGTCGCGACCTGCTGGACGCCGGGGCCGAGCCGCGGTCCGAGCGCACGGAAGTTCGGCTTGGCCCGCCAGCGGCCGAACACCTCCGCCGACTCGGCGAAGCGGACCTCCTTGACGTTCAACTCCTCGGCGACGAGCGGGAGGAGCGCCCGCAACGCATCGTGGCCGCCCGGGAGATGCACCACGGCCTCGAGCAGCGGCTGGCGCACCCGGACCCGCGTCTCGGTCCGGATCCGCCGCCCGAGCTCCACCACCTGTCGAGCCGCATCCATCGCCGCGTCGAGCTCCGCGTCGACGAGCGCGCGGTCACCGACCGGGTAGTCGGTGAGGTGGACCGAGTCCACACCCACGGACCGTGCGGCGAGGTTGCGCCAGAGCTCCTCGGCGAGGAACGGGGTGAACGGTGCGAGCAGCTGCGAGAGGGTCGTGAGGCACTCGTGCAGCGTGAGGAAGGCGGCCCGCGTCTCGGCGCCCCCGGTTCCGCCCGGATCCCAGAAGCGGCGACGCGCCCTGCGCACGTACCAGTTCGACAGGTCGTCGAGGAAGCGGGCGATGCGCCGGCCCGCCCCCGTCGCGTCGTACGCATCGAGCCGCTCGCGTGCTTCGCCGGCCGTCGCCGAGAGCTGCGAGAGCACCCACCGGTCGAGCACGGGCCGCTCGGCGACCGGAACCTCCTCGCCCTCGGCGGGATCGAAGTCACTCGCGTTCGCGTAGGTGACGAAGAACGCGTACACGTTCCAGAGCGTGAGCTGGAACTGGCGGACGACCTCGTCCAGGATCTCCATCCCGACCCGGCGTGAGGCCCAGGGCGAGCCCGTCGTGATCAGGAACCAGCGCAGCGCGTCCGCACCCTGCCGGTTCAAGACATCCCAAGGATCGATCGTGTTGCCGAGGCTCTTGCTCATCTTGCGTCCCTCGGCGTCCACCATGTGACCGAGGCAGACCACGTTGCGGTACGTGGTCGAGTCGAAGTGCAACACCCCCTCGGCCATGAGCGTGTAGAACCAGCCGCGGGTCTGGTCGATCGCCTCGGAGATGAAGTCGGCGGGGAACCGTTCGGCGAACCGCTCGAGCCCCCGGCCGAGGTCGGGGTGGTAGTCCCACTGCGCGAACGGCATCGCGCCCGAGTCGTACCAGGTGTCGATCACCTCGGGCACCCGGCGCGCCGGATCCCCGCACGTCCCGCACGTGAAGGTGACCTCGTCGATCGCGGGGCGATGCGGGTCGATCGCGGTGAGGTCTCGACCTGCTCGCTCCGAGAGTTCGCGCAGGGAGCCGATCGCGGTCACGTGACCGTGCTCGCATCGCCACAGGGGGAGCGGTGTGCCCCAGTAACGCTCGCGCGAGAGGGCCCAGTCCACGTTGTTCTCGAGCCAGTCGCCGTACCGGCCGTGCTTGATGTGATCCGGGAACCAGTTGACCGAGTCGTTGACCTCGAGGAGGCGGTCCCGGACCTGCGTCGTGCCGACGTACCAGGAGGTGCGGGCGTAGTACAGGAGCGGCGTGCTGCAGCGCCAGCAGAGCGGGTACATGTGCACGATCGTCTCGGCACGGAGGAGCAGGCCGCGCGCGTGCAGGTCCTCGGTGATGAGTGGATCGGCGTCCTTGAAGAAACGACCGCGGACGAACGCCGGCGCCTCGTCGGTGAACCGGCCCTCCCCGTCGATCGGCTTGTACATCGGCCAGCTCTCGCGGCGACCCACCTCGAGGTCCTCGGCGCCGAACGCGGGCGCCATGTGCACGATGCCGGTGCCGTCCTCGAGCCGGACGAAGTCCGCCGCGACGACGCGGTGCGCGCCTTGGACGTTCGGGTACAGCGCCTCGTACCGCACGCCCACGAGGGCGCGGCCCGGGAGCGAGCGGATCTCGGTCGAGCCGGGAAGGACCTGCTCGCGGAGGGCGGCGGCCAGGATCAGGCGCGATCCCTCGCGCTCGACCTCGACGTACGTGGCGTCCTCGGCGACGGCGACGCCCGTGTTCGAGATCAGCGTCCAGGGGGTCGTGGTCCATCCGAGCAGCGACGCGCCGACGAGCGAGGGATCGTCCGCCTCGAGGATCCGGAACGTGATGAACACGCTCGGGTCCTCGACGTCGGTGTAGCCCATCGCGGTCTCGGCGTCCGAGAGCGCGGTCCCGCACCGCGGGCAGTAGGTGGTCACCTTGTCGGCCTCGAAGAGCAGGCCCCGCTCGTGCAGGCGCTTCAGCGACCACCAGACGCTCTCGATGTAGCCGGTGTTCATCGTCCAGTAGGCGTCGTCGGTGTCGATCCAGAAGCCCAGCCGCTCCGTGACCCTCTCCCAATCATCGACGTAGCGGCTCACGGAGTCCCGGCATCGCTGGTTGAACTCGGCGATGCCGAAGGCCTCGATGTCGCGCTTCGTCTTCGTGCCGATCTCGCGCTCGACCTCCAGCTCGACGGGGAGGCCGTGGCAGTCCCAGCCCGCCTTGCGGGGGACGTAGTGGCCCGTCATCGCCTTGAACCGTGGGTAGACGTCCTTGAAGGTGCGGGACTCGGTGTGGTGGATGCCGGGGCGGCCGTTCGCCGTCGGCGGGCCCTCGTAGAAGACCCACAGCGGGCCTCCACGGCGCTCCTCGAGCTGGCGATGGAACACGTCGGCCTCGCGCCAGAAGCTGAGGATGCGTTGCTCGAGCTCGGTGAAGCGGACCTTCGGGTCGACCGCCTCGAAGCGCTGCATCCCGTCCTCCTCCTCACGCGTCCCCGAGCTCGGCCCGGGAACGGAAAACGCCCCGTCCCCTCGGGGACGAGGCGCCTGCCCCGCGGTACCACCCCGCTTGCCCGGGGCCTCACGCCCCGCGCCGCTCATCGGCCGCCGACACGGCCTCCCGCTGTGACGGGCGGACCCGTCCGCGCCTACTGCGGGCGCGTGGCACGCGTCCGGTTCGGGCGGCGGCTCGGGGAGGATGTTCGCGAGGGGCCTGCCGCCGGGCTCCCACCGTCCCCGGCTCGCTGCGGGAGGGAACCCTCGCTACTCGTTCCCGTCATCGCCTGTGACGGGTCATGCTACACGCCGAGATGGGCACGGTCACGGTACGGGTGATGCCTCGGTCCGGACGCACCGGCGTCGAGGGCGACCCGGGCGAGATCCGCGTGCGCGTCCGAGCGGCTCCCGAGGGCGGGAGGGCGACGGAGGAGGCGCGCCGAGCCCTCGCCTCCGCGCTCGGGATCGCACCCTCGCGCGTCCGGCTGCTCCGCGGCGCAACCTCGCGGACGAAGGTCTTCGAGATCGACGGGTTCACCGCCGATGACCTGCAGGTTCGCCTCGGTGGGACCTGAGCAGGGTCGTTGTCGGCCATGCTCGCGGGTGCTACCGTCCCTCGGCCATGGCCGGGAAGAGCGTGTACACGAAGAAGGAGCTCGACGACCTGCGGCAACGCCTGGTCGAGGAGCGGGCCGAGCTGGAGACCCAGCTCACGACGATCGAGGAGACCTCCTTCGCGACCTCCCAGTCGGACATGTCCGGGGAGGTGTCGTTCGACGAGGAGAACGCCGACGCCGGCACCTTCACCTTCGAGCGCGAGCGTGACCTGTCGATCGAGAACAACGTCCGCGACCTCATGGGCAAGATCGACCGGGCGCTGTCCCGGATGGACGAGGGCTCGTTCGGCCTGTGCTCGCGCTGTGGCAAGCCCATCGAGAAGGCTCGCCTGAAGGCGCTCCCGTACGTCGACCTCTGTATCAAGGACGCGCAGGCACAGGCCCGCCGGTAGGCGGCCGTGACCCGTCCGGCCCGCCTCGCCGGCCTCCTGTACGGAACCGCCGTCCTCGCCTACGCGCTCGACCGGGTCACCAAGGCGTGGGCCGCCGATGCGCTCTCGGGCCGAGCCCCGATCGAGGTCATCCCGGGTGCGCTGCACCTCACGTACACGACGAACTCCGGCGGGGCCTTCGGGTTCGGGCAGAGCGCTCCATGGCTCTTCGCCGGCGCCACGATCCTCGTCGCCGGCATCGTCGTGGTGGTCTCGGCCCGGCTCTCGCACGCGCTGGTGGCCGTCGCGCTCGGGCTCGTGCTGGGTGGGGCGCTCGGCAACCTCACCGACCGCGTGATGAACGGACCGGGGCTCACGGGCCGCGTGACGGACTTCATCGACCTGCGGATCTGGCCGGTGTTCAACCTCGCCGATACGAGCGTCGTCGTCGGTGCCCTGCTCCTCGCGCTCGCGAGCTTCCGCCGGGAGGAGAGGGAGGCGGGCTGAGATGGCCGAGGAGCTCGAGGGGGTTCCCGGCCGCCTCGACGCCGTGATCGCCTCCGTGCTCGGCATCCCCCGGGCCGAGGCCCAACGGGCGATCGCCGCCGGCGACGTCCTGGTGAACGGGGAGCCCCGAGCGAAGTCCACGAGGCTCGAGGGCGGCGAGCGGATCCTGGTGGATCTCGCCGGCGTCCGCGCGCTCGAGCCCGAGGGCCCGCCGGTCGAGGTCCGCTGGCGGGACGAGCACCTCGCCGTGGTGAGCAAGCCGGCCGGCGTGCCCACCCATCCGAGCGAGGGACGCCGGACCGGCTCGCTGGTGAACCGGCTCCTCGGCATGGGGCTGCGGCTCGCGGAGGCGGATGACCCACTGCGCCCCGGGATCGTGCACCGCCTCGACGCCGGAACCTCCGGTCTGCTGGTGGTCGCCCTCGACGAGCCCGCCCGGGCCGGCCTCGTGGACCTGTTCCGCCGTCACGCGGTCGAGCGGCGTTACCTCGCGCTCGTTCGCGGGGCCGTGGGGGACCAGCGGTTCGTCGTGGACGCGCCGCTCGGGCGCACGGGGTCGCGGATCCGGCTCGACGCCGCGGCCGGCAGGCAGGCCGAGACCGCCTTCGAGGTCGCGGAGAGGTTCGGGCGCGCCACGCTGCTCGAGGCGGCTCCGAGGACGGGACGCACGCACCAGATCCGCGTCCACCTCGCGTCGATCGGCCACCCGATCCTGGGAGATGCGCGCTACGGCGGCGGCGGAGACGAGGCGCGGGCGCTCGGGCTCACGCGGCCGTTCCTCCACTCGTGGCGCCTGGGGCTCGACCACCCGGTAACCGGGGAGCGGATCGAGCTCGAGGATCCCCTGCCCGGGGAGCTCGAGGAGGCGCTGCGACGGATCAGGAGGGAGGCCTGACCCGTCGGCTTACCGGCGGCTCGAGGCTGGCTCCTTCAGGAACAGCGCGTACTGGGTACGGACCTCCTCGCGCGAGGCCATCAAGGCGTCCTCGACGTCGGGGGGCAGGCTCCGGGACTCGATGAGCTCGGACAGCTTCCGCGGGTCGACCGCGAGCACCTGCTCCCACAGCCCGAGCGGCTCGAGGATCGCGCGGACCTTCTCGTCCACCGGGGCCGTGACGTGCTGCGGCCGGCGATCGACGGCCGCGCCGTCCGAGCCGAACAGGCGGCGGTACCCGTGCTCGTCGCAGAAGGCGTTGATGAGCCCCGCGAGCTCGTCGATCCGGCGGTAGGTCTCGCGACCTCGTCGCTTGAGCTCGACCCACTCGTCGACGATCTGGGTCATCCGAGGGGCCGGGTCCCCCTCCCGCTTCTCGTGCTGGTGTCGGAAGAGCGGGCAGAGAGCCTGGAAATCGCACCAGTCGCAGAGCGGGTTCTGGCGCGGCTCGAACCTGCCGGCCTCGATGCGCTCGGCCACCGTCACGATCCGCCGGCGCAGCTCGTCCGCGTGCGCGGGCGTCCGCACGGTGGTCATCCGTTGGCCGGGCAGGAGGTAGTAGAGCGTGAGCCGCTCGGGCTCGATCCCCCAGACCTCGCGCGCGGCGAGGTAGTAGACGGACAGCTGGAGGTCCTCGTCGATCCGCCGCTGCGGCGGGAGACGGCGGTTCGTCTTGTAGTCGATGATCTCGTACCCGCCGCCGGGGATCCGGTCCATGCGGTCGATGACACCCGAGACCTGGACCCCCTCGATGTCGATGAGGAAGCGGAACTCCATGGCGGCGGGGATCCGGTAGGCGTGGGCGTTGTCGCGGTGGTACTGCTCGAGGACCTGACGCCCGTGCTCCAGGTACATCTGCTCCTCGGAGACGTCGGCGAACCCGTCGGCGACCCAGACGCCGTCGAGCATCTCGTGGAGCTCCTGGAGCGACGGGGCGACCGGGACGGGGCGGCTGTGGAACCGGTAGAGCGCCTGGTGGAGCGAGTCCCCGAAGGAAAGGGCGGGGGAGGGCCGAGACGGGAGGCGTTCCTCGTACTGGAATCGGTACTTGGCGGGGCAGGTCTCGTAGGTGTTGACGCTCGAGTACGACAGCCGCATCCGAACCTTCCCCGTGACCTCGCCGGTTGCCTCGGTGGTCCGGCCAGTCTATCCTCGGGTCCTCGGGAATCACAAGCCTGTAACTTATCCACACGTTTCCCACAACCGGGGGTGCGGCGGGACGGGTGGCGCTTCGGGAAGGGGATGCCCGACCGCCGATGGCTGAGAGCTTCGTCCACCTCCACACGCACACCGAGTACTCCCTGCTCGACGGGGCCGCCCGGATCGGCCAGCTCTTCGCGCGCGCGGCCGAGCACGGGATGCCGGCCCTCGCCGTCACCGACCACGGGGCGATGTTCGGCGCCCTCGAGTTCTACGAGGCGGGTCTCGCGGCGGGGGTGAAGCCGATCCTCGGGGTCGAGACGTACGTCGCCCCGGCCTCCCGGTTCGAGCGCGCGCCGGGCGAGAGCGAGGAGAAGTACCGCCACCTCACGATCCTCGCGCGGGACGAGCGCGGCTACCGCAACCTCCTGAAGCTGGTGACCGACGCGCACCTCGAGGGCTTCTACCACCGACCCCGCATCGACAAGCAGCTCCTCGCGGAGCGCGCGGAGGGGCTCGTCGGGCTGTCCGGGTGCCTCGCGTCCGAGATCGCGCAGCTGCTCCTCACCGGTCAGACGACGAAGGCCGACGAGGTCGCGGCCACGTACGCGGACATCTTCGGCCGAGGGAACTTCTTCATCGAGTTGCAGGACCACGGCCTCGCCGAGCAGCGTCAGATCCTGCCGGCCCTCATCCAACTCGCGCGACGGGCGGACCTTCCGGTCGTGGCGACCAACGACCTGCACTACACGGAACGCGAGGACGCCAAGCCCCACGACGTGCTGCTGTGCATCCAACAGCAGAAGGTGCAGACCGATCCGAATCGGCTGAAGTTCGACAGCGACGAGTTCTACCTGAAAGGCCCGGACGAGATGCGCGCGGTGTTCGTGGAGGTCCCCGAGGCCTGCGACAACACCCTCGCGATCGCCGAGATGTGCGAGCTCGAGCTCGTCTACGGCGACGGCGCGCCGCCCGAAGAGCGGTTCCACGTCCCGCGGTTCGAGGCGCCGGAAGACAAGGACCGCGACGCCTACCTGCGCGAGCTCGTCTTCGAAGGCGCCCGGGACCGGTACGGCGACGTCACGCCGGAGATCGCCGAGCGCCTCGAGACGGAGCTCGAGGTGATCACCTCGATGGGGTTCGCGGGGTACTTCCTCATCGTGTGGGACCTGATCCGGTTCGCGCGGGAGACCGGGATCCGCGTCGGACCGGGACGCGGCTCGGCGGCGGGGTCGGTCGTGTCGTACTCGCTGCGGATCACCGACCTCGACCCGCTGAAGTACGGCCTCATCTTCGAGCGGTTCCTGAACCCCGAGCGCATCCAGATGCCCGACATCGACATGGACTTCGACGAGCGACGGCGGGACGAGGTCATCCGGTACGTGGCGCAGAAGTACGGGCAGGACCACGTCGCGCAGATCATCACGTTCCAGACGATCAAGGGGAAGCAGGGCATCCGGGACGCCGCCCGCGTGCTGGGTTTCCCGGCGTCCGTCGGAGACCGTCTCTGCAAGATGTACCCGGCCGCCGTGATGGGGCGCGACTACCCGATCGACCAGGCCCTCGAGCTCTCGCCCGAGCTGAAGGACGCGTACCTGAGGGAGCCGGAGGCCAAGGAGATCGTCGAGACGGCCCGCGCGCTCGAGGGTCTGCGCCGCGAGGACTCGGTGCATGCGGCCGGCGTGGTGATCGGGGACGCGCCGCTCGTGAACTACCTGCCGCTCAAGCTCTCGAAGGATTCCCGGGACGACTCGCGCCGGACCGTCACGCAGTTCGACATGCACGGCGTCGAGAAGCTCGGCCTGCTGAAGATGGACTTCCTCGGGCTGCGGAACCTCTCGGTCATCGAGGACACGCTCGCGCACCTGCGACGCAAGGACATCGCGCTCGACATCGACCACGTCCCGCTCGACGACGCGGACGTGTACACGATGCTCCAGAAGGCGGATACGACCGGCGTGTTCCAGATGGAGAGCGCAGGCATGCGCAACCTGATCCGCGCCCTCGCGCCCGACCGGTTCGAGGACCTCATGGCCCTCGTGGCGCTGTACCGCCCGGGTCCGTTGAACGCCGGCATGCACGTCGAGTACGCCGAGCGCAAGCACGGGCGGCGCAAGCTCGAATACCCACATCCCGATCTCGAGGAGATCCTGGCCGGCACGTACGGCGTGCTGGTCTACCAGGAGCAGGTCATGCAGATCGCCGTGCGCGTGGCCTCGTACTCGATGGGCGAGGCGGACAGCTTGCGCAAGGCCATGGGCAAGAAGAAGCCGGCCGAGATCGCGAAGCACCGCGAGCGGTTCATCGAGACCGCCGTCACCAACGGGTACGAGCGCCGTCTGGCGACCAGCCTGTTCGAGATGATCGTGCCCTTCGCTGACTACGGCTTCAACGCGTCGCACGCGTGCGCGTACGGGTACGTCGCGTACCAGACCGCCTACCTCAAAGCGCATCACCCCGTCGAGTACATGTCCGCGGTCCTCACGAGCGTGAAGGACGACAAGGACCGCAAGCCGTTCTACCTGAACGCCTGCCGGCTGATGGGACTCGAGGTGCTGCCGCCCGACGTGAACGAGTCCGAGCTCGACTTCGCGCCCGTGCGGACGGGCGAGCCGAAGATCCGGTACGGGCTCTCGGCCGTCCGCAACGTCGGCGCGGGCGCCGTGACGCAGATCATCGACGCGCGTCGGGCGAAGGGGGAGTTCGCGTCCTTCGCGGACTTCTGTCGCAAGGTCGATCCGTCGGTCCTCACGAAGAAGGTGCTCGAGAGCCTGATCCTGGCGGGCGCCTTCGACTCACTCGGGTACGCGCGCAAGGCGTTGTTCGAGAACCACGACAAGGTCTCGGCGCCGATCGTGGCGGAGCGCAAGGCCGAGGCCGCGGGGCAGTTCTCCCTGTTCGGCGGCGGCGACCAGGCCGGCCACGAGATCGACGAGGCCGTGCTCCAGGGCGAGGAATTCGAGAAGAGCCTCCTCCTGAAGCAGGAGAAGGAGATGCTCGGCCAGTTCGTGACCGACCATCCCTTGCTCGCGGTTCGGGAGACGCTGGCGGCGCAGGCCGACATGGAGGTCCCCGAGGTCGTCACGCTCGACGACGGCGACCTCGTGACGCTCGCGGGGATCGTGGGCGCGGTCGCTCGCCGCTACACGAAGAAGGGTGAGCCGTACGCGCAGTTCCGCCTCGAGGATCTCGCCGGGGGCGTCACGGTGGTGGCGTTCCCCAACGTGTACGAGCAGGTGCCGCACCTGATCGAGACGGACGCGATCGTGCTCGTGAAGGGCCGCATCGACCGACGCGGACGCGGCGAGGAGGTCCAGATCCGCGCCGTCGAGGTCTCCGAGCCCGACCTCGGGCGGCCGGGTGTCGCCGCGGTGACCCCCGGGGTGCTCGTCGTCGACCTCCCCGCCTCGAGCTGCACGAACGCGGTGATCACGAAGCTCCGCGAGCTGCTCGGCGGCCAGCCGGGCCGAACGCCCGTCCAGGTTCGCTTCCAGTCGTCGCAGGGGGTCACGCCGCTCGACGTCGGCAGCTACCGGGTGGATCCCTCGGCCGGGTTGCTCTCGGAGCTCCGGCTGCTGCTCGGCAGCGGCTCGGCCAGGGTGGAGGGACGCGCCGAGGACCGGCCGCGTGGGCTCGTCAGGGTGCCCGACGCTCCCGCAGCGCCCGTAGCAGCCCGGCCTCCTGCCGGAACGAGCGTGTGAGGCGCTCGAGCCGCTCGGCGGGACCGGCGATCTCCAGCAGTGCCTGGCGATCGGGGACGAGTCCGGGCGTGAGCGTGGCGAGGGTGTAGCTCGCCGCGACCGGGTCGGGCTCGAACTCGAGCTCGCCGTCGACGCCCGCGACGTCGAGGAACCGGACCGCCGCCGCCATCGCGCCGGCGACGAGCCGCCGGTCCGCCGGCCCCTCCTCCGGGAAGGGCTCCACGCGCCAACGTGCGTACGGGTGCTCGGCGACGGGTTCGAGCAGGCGGAGCCGGTCCTCGGCGTGGACGTGGACCTCGTAGGTCCCGTCCTCGAGGAGCTCGAAGTCCACGGGCAGGACGCGGACACCCACGGGGTACGGGACGTAGGTGCCCCCGACCTCCTGACCGTGACGGATCGCGGCGATCGCGAAGGGCGCCTCGGGGAGGACGTCCTCCATCATCCGCAGGTACCGCTCCTCGAAGACGTGCAGCTCGAGGTCCCCGCCGGGGAACAGGACCGAGTGGAGGGCGAACAGAGGCAGCTCCACGAGGGCATCGTACCCACCGGCCTCGCATGGCCGATACGCTGTCGCCGATGGGCCTCGAGGTGATCCCCGCGATCGACGTCGCCGGCGGCCGGCTCGCGCGCTTCACCCGAGACGGCAGCGAGCCGGTAGAGGCGTTCGGCGGCGACCCCCTCGAGGCCGCACGATCCTTCGTCGGCGCCGGCGCCCGGTGGGTGCATGTGGTCGACATCGACCTCGCGACGACCGGCCGCCCGGCGAACACCGACGTCGTGCGCGCGGTGGCCGATCTCGGGGTGAAGGTGCAGGCGAGCGGCGGCGTCGCCTCCGGTCCGCAGGTCGATGCGCTCCTGTCGGCCGGGGCCTCGCGCGTCGTGCTGGGCTCGGGGGCGCTTGGCTACCGAGACGCGACGGCGAAGCTCGTGGAGACCCTCAAAGACTCGCTCGTCATCGGGATCGAGGCCGAGGGCTCGACGATCCGTCCGCGTGGCAAGGGGGCGCGGGAGCTGCCGCTCTGGGAGACCTTGCAGTGGCTCGACGGCCTCGACGTCGAGCGGTTCCTCCTCACCGAGGTCGGTCGTGTCGGCAGCCTCGGCGGCCCGGACCTCGACGGGATCTGGGCGCTCGCCACGCATTCCGGCCGGCCCGTGATCGCCTCGGGCGGCATCCGGGGCATCGAGGATCTCGAGGCGATCGCCGCGCTCGGGCCTCCGGTCGAGGGCGCGATCGTCGGCCGCGCCGCGCTCGAAGGGCTCGACCTGGCGGCCGCGATCGCCGCCGTCGCCTGAGCTCCTGCGACGGAGCGGCCGATGGGCGAGGAGGGTCGGCCGGTAGACTCCGGCGCCATGGGATTCCTGTCCGAGACGCTCGACGACGTGCGGCGACGCCTCGCCCGCGAGCCCCTCGACGAGTCCCGGCTGATGAGGCTCGCGATGCGGCTGCCTCCGACGCGTGGATTCGCGGGCGCGCTCTGGTCCGCGCGACCGCCGGCCGTGATCGCCGAGGTGAAACGCGCGTCGCCCTCGGCCGGCCGGATCGCCGAGACCGATCCCGGCGCGCAGGCCCGCACGTACGAGGCCGCCGGGGCCGCCGCCATCTCCGTGCTCACGGAGCCGCGGCACTTCGACGGGTCGCTCGCGGACCTGCGGGCGGTCCATCTCGCGACCTCGGTGCCGGTGCTGCGCAAGGACTTCCTCGTGCACCCGTCGCAGCTCATGGAGGCTCGGGTCGAGGGCGCCGACGCCGTGCTCCTGATCGCGGCGGCGCTCTCGGTGGCCGAGCTGGCCTCGATGGTCGCGGCGGCGGAGGACCTCGGGCTCGGCGCCCTCGTCGAGGTGCACACCGAGCGGGACCTGGAAGGCGCGCTCGCGACGGACGCGAAGGTCCTCGGCGTGAACGCCCGGGACCTGGAGTCGCTCGAGGTCGACCTCGACCGCGCGGTCGGGCTGCTCGAGCGCGTGCCGGCCGACCGGATCGCCGTCGCCGAGAGCGGGATCTCGAGCCGCGAGCAGGTCGAGCGCGTGCTCGCGGCGGGCGCGCGGGCGGTGCTCGTCGGGGAGGCGCTGATGCGTGCCGAGGACCCCGGCGCGAAGCTGCGGGAGCTGAGAGGAGACCCGTCGTGAACCTCACCGCCGCGTCGCCCGACGCCCGAGGGAGGTTCGGCGCCTTCGGCGGCCGGTACGTCCCCGAGGTGCTGATCCCGGCGCTCGACGAGCTCTCGGCCGCGTGGTCCGAGCTGCGGGACGAGCCGGCGTTCCGGGGGGAGCTCGATGCCCTCCTCCGCGACTACATCGGCCGCCCCTCGGTTCTCACGTCCGCCCCACGACTGTCCGCCGAGACGGGCTACCGGATCTGGCTGAAGCGCGAGGACCTGAACCACACCGGTGCCCACAAGATCAACAACACGATCGGGCAGGTGCTGATCGCGAAGCGGCTCGGCAAGTCGCGGGTCATCGCCGAGACGGGAGCCGGACAGCACGGCGTCGCGACGGCGACCGCGGCCGCGCTCTTCGGCCTGCCGTGCGTGGTCTACATGGGCGAGGAGGACACGGAGCGCCAGGCTCCGAACGTCGACCGGATGCGGCTGCTCGGGGCCGAGGTGGTCCCGGTCACGGCCGGACAGCGGACGCTGAAGGAGGCGATCAACGAGGCGATGCGCGACTGGGCCGCGACGGTGCGAGACACCCACTACGTGTTCGGCACGGCCGCCGGCCCGAGCCCGTTCCCTGCGCTCGTCCGCGACCTCCAGCGGGTGATCGGCGACGAGGCTCGTGGGCAGTTCCGCGACCTGGAGGGCCGAGACCCCGACGCCGTGGTCGCGTGCGTCGGGGGAGGGAGCAACGCGATCGGCATGTTCACGGCGTTCATCGGGCTCCCCGGCGTGACGCTGTACGGCATCGAGGCGGGAGGCCGGGGGGACGCGGTCGGTGAGCATTGCCGCTCGCTGACCCTCGGCGAGCCGGGGGTGCTCCACGGCGCCTACTCCTACCTCCTGCAGGACGCCGAGGGCCAGATCGCGGCCACGCATTCGATCTCGGCGGGACTGGACTACCCGGGTGTGGGGCCGCAGCACAGCTTCCTGATGGACGCCGGCCTGGCGCGCTACGACGCGGCCACCGACGCCGAGGCGCTCGCAGGGTTCCGGGCCCTCGCGACCCTCGAGGGCATCCTGCCAGCGCTCGAGCCCGCCCATGCGATCGGCTGGCTGCTGCGGCGTCCGTTGCCCGAGGGCTCGACCGTGCTCGTGTGCCTGTCGGGGCGGGGCGACAAGGATCTCGACACCGTGCGGAAGGCGCTCGCACATGCTTGAGCTCGAGGCGGCGCTCCGCACGCGCCGCGACGCCGGGGGGAGGGCGTTCGTGCCGTACGTCACGGGCGGTCTGGCCGGCGTGGATGCGGAGCTGCTGCGCGGCCTCGCGGCGGCCGGTGCCGACGCGATCGAGGTCGGGATCCCCTTCTCGGACCCGGTGATGGACGGCGGGGTGATCCAGGAGGCATCCCGACGGGCGCTCGAGGCGGGCACGCGACCGGCCGACGTGCTCGAGACGATCGGGGAGGCGCACGTCGACATCCCCGTCGTCGTGATGACCTACTACAACCCGGTGCTGCGTCACGGCGAGGAGCGCTTCCTCGGGGAGGCCGCCGCCGCGGGGGTGCGCGGAGCCATCGTGCCGGACCTGCCCGTGGACGAGGCCGGGACGTGGTCGGCGCGATGCGCGGAGGCCGGCGTGGCACCGGTGTTCCTCGCGGCTCCAGGATCCACGGCAGAGCGCTTCCGAGCCGTGGCGGCCGCGGGGTCCGGGTTCGTGTACTGCGTCGCGACCTACGGGGTGACGGGCGAGCGGACCATGCTCGCCGACACGGCCGGAGAGGTCGTGAACGCCCTTCGACCGCTCACGGACGTTCCCCTGCTCGTCGGGGTGGGCATCGCGACCCCTGGGCAGGCGACCGAGGCCTGCGTCTTCGCCGACGGCGTGATCGTCGGCAGTGCCCTCGTCCGTCACCTCCTCGAGCGCGATCGAGGCGGGGCGCTCGAGCTCGCGAGGGCGTTCCGCGCCGCGATCCCGGCCGGCTGAACCGAGCACCCAGGAGGGTTCGCCGCGGGGCAACCCGTGACAGGGCGCGGGTCCATTGGCTGGCCTCTTGCCACCGGATGTGCTATCTAACCGCGCTATCGGGCCGGGGAGGTGGGGGACACCCTCCTGAGGAAGACCCCGCCCGCACGATGGGGGACGAAGGTCCACCAGAAGGGGGGGTACATGACGAAGCGCAGAGGGCTTGCGCTTGTCGCGCTGTTCGGCGCACTCGCTCTCGTCACGGCCGCATGCGCGAACGACCAGGGCGGTGGCGGCAACACCGGCACCACCGGGACGACCGGAACGGGAACGACCGGGGGAACGGCCGACTGCAGCTCGGATCCGTTCGGTTGCGTCGAGGTCGGATCGGGCGAGCCCATCACGATCGGGACCTTGCTCGCGATCTCGGGCGACGTCGCGTTCCTCGGGACCGACAGCCAGCACGGCGTCGAGCTGGCGGTGGACTACCTCGACGGGTCGTTCGACGGGAAGCCCGGCCAGATCGCGGGACACGACGTCAACCTCGTGAACGAGGACGACGGGTGCTCGGCCGAGGGCGGGCAGGCCGGCGCTACGAAGCTCGCCGCCGACCCGCAGATGGTCGCGGTCATCGGGACCAGCTGCTCGAGCGCGGCGCTCGGCGTCGCCGACCAGATCTTCGCGGACAAGGGCATCATGCTGATCTCGCCGTCGAACACGAACCCGAACCTGACGGCCGAGGGCGTGACGACCGGCTTCTACGCCCGGACCGCGCACAACGACAAGATCCAGGGCGCGATCGTCGCCGACTTCGCGTCGCAGAAGCTCGGCGCAGCGACCGCCGCCACGATCAACGACGAGAGCCCGTACGCGGACGCGCTCGCCGCCGTCTTCCGTGACGTGTTCGAGTCCGAAGGCGGGAAGATCACCGGGTTCGAGGCGATCCAGAGCACCGACACCGACTTCAAGCCGTTGCTCACGAGCCTCGCGCAGCAGAAGCCCGACGTCCTGTACTTCCCGGACTTCAACCCCGCGTGCGCGCTCATCGCGAAGCAGGCGGCGGACACGCCCGGGTTGGAGAACACGGCGCTGATCGGCTCGGACGGCTGCTCGGACCCGAGCTACACGGACACGGCCGGCGCGGCTGCGGACGGGACCTACATCTCGGGCCCCGACACGACCGCGTACACGGGGAGCGACTTCTACCAGAACGAGTTCCTGCCCGCGTACAAGGCCGCCTACGGGACCGACCCGACGGCCGCGTTCAACGCGCACGCCTTCGACGCGCTGAACGTCCTGGCCCTGGCGATCGACGCCGTGGCCATCGACAACGGGGACGGCTCGATCTCCATCCCGAGGACGGCGCTGAAGGACGCGGTCCTCGCGACCAACGGGTACCAGGGGATCACGGGCACGATCACCTGCACCCCGCTGGGTGACTGCGCAACGGACGTCACGATCGGCATCTACCAGGTCCCGGCCGTGACGTTCCTCGACCCGAAGGCCAAGCCGATCTTCAGCGAGACGAAGAGCCTGGCGGACGTCGGCTAGTCCGGCAGCGGCACGGATGGTGCGGGGTGGGCGAGCGATCGCCCGCCCCGCACGTTTCGTCCGGGGCGATGGAATAGGCTTCGCGCCATGTCGAAGGGGACCGACGCGACAGCGCCGCAGGTCGAACGCAGGCTCGGCCTCCTCGAGCGGCTCCCCGTCCGGCGCATCGTGCTGGTGGCGCTCTCGGCGGGTGTCGGCCTGGCCGTCGTGTACGGGGCCTACAAGACCCTGACGCTCCCCGAGGGCGAGCGCTACACGGCCGCCTCGTGGCGGGACTTCATCGTGCTCGGAGTCGCGCAGGGCGCCGTCTACGCCCTGATCGCGCTCGGGTACACGCTCGTGTACGGGATCCTGCGGATGATCAACTTCGCGCACGGCGAGGTGTTCATGGTCGGCGCGTTCGGCTCGTTCTTCTTCGCGGACGCCTGGAAGGACAGCGGCTTCCTCGATCGCAGCCCCGTGTTCGCGATCGTGCTCCTCGTGCTGATCGCGATGGCCTCATCGGTGAGCGTCGCCGTGCTCCTGGAACGGATCGCGTACCGACCCCTGCGCAACTCCCCGAGACTGGTGCCGCTGATCACGGCGATCGGCGCCTCGCTCTTCCTCCAGAACACCTTCCGAGGGCTGTTCGGCGCCCAGACGCGCGGCTATCCGCTCTCGTCCGGGCTCGAGGGCACCTGGGACATCCTCGGCATCCCGATCCAGAAGGTGCAGGTGATCGTGATCGTCGTGGCCGCCGTGGCGATGGTCGCGCTCACGCAGTTCGTCGGTCGCACGAAGACCGGCAGGTCGATGCGGGCGGCCGCGGAGGATCAGGAGATCGCGAGCCTCATGGGCATCAACGTGGACCGGGTCATCGTGACCACGTTCGTGATCGGCGGCATGCTGGCCGGGATCGCGGGCGTGCTCTTCGGGCTCACGTTCGGCAACATCTCCTACTTCATGGGCTTCGCGCCCGGCATCACGGCGTTCACCGCCGCCGTACTCGGCGGCATCGGCAGCATCTCGGGCGCGGCGGTCGGCGGGTTGACGATCGGGATCCTCCAGTCGGTCGGCCCGTCGCTGCTCCTCACCGGCGTCAACGTGCCCTCGCCCTTCCAACTGAAGGACGTCGTCACGTTCGTGATCTTGATCCTCGTCCTGCTGTTCCGGCCGGGCGGGATCCTCGGAACGGGCGAGGCGGAGAAGGTCTGAGATGCCGCCGACCGTGCGGGCCGGGGTGAAGGCGGGGCTCCTCGGGGGCGGCGTCCTCATCTACCTCGCGATGGTGGGCATGATCGCGAAGTTCGACGAGCTCCACCTGATCGGCACGCAGGTGACGCTCGGCCTGCTCCTGCTGGTGGTTCCGTCGTTCACCGCCGCGTTCCTCGCGGTGCGGCCCCGGATCGTGGGCGGCCGTGTCGAGCGCCCGGGAGCCGTCCCCAGCCTCGCGATCGGCCTGTTGTCCGGCGCGATCTCTGGGGCATGCCTCGCGGCCTGGCTCCTCGTGGTCGAAGCGATCGGGATCGACCGCGTCCGATCCGTCTTCGTCGCCGTCTCGCCGGATCGACCGCGTCCGATCCGTCTTCGTCGCCGTCTCGCCGGCCCTCGTGGACATCCTCACGTTCGGGAAGAGCGTCGCGGCCGGTGTCGTGATCCTCGTGGTCGGAGGGACCGTGCTGGGGGGACTCGGGGGGGCCTGGCGCGCGCTCCGCTTCGGGATCCGCCGCCCGGTCTCGATCGCCGTCCTCACGGTGGTGCTCCTCGCGATGCTGCAGCGGATCGTGCCGTTCATGCTCGACGACCTGAACATCGAGCGCGACTGGCTCTACAGCAAGGTCACGCGAGGGCTCACGTGGGTCGGTGCGGCGATCGTCCTGGTGGTCGCGATGGCGGTCGCTGCGTTGTGGCTCGACCGGCGCGAGCGCCGAAACACGCGGGTCCGGGCCGAAGGCACGCCCGACACGCGTGGCCTGTCCCGTGCGATCGCCGCCGTCGCCGCGGTCGCCTTCCTCGCGTGGCTGCCGCAGCTCGCGGGGCCGGTCGTGTCCGAGATCCTCGGCACGGTGGGCGTCTTCTTGCTGCTCGCGCTCGGCCTGAACATCGTGACCGGCTACGCCGGCATGCTCCACCTGGGGTTCAGCGCCTTCTTCCTCCTCGGGGCGTACGCGTCGGCGCTGCTCACCGGGGCGAACCTCGTGACCGCGTTCGGGCTGGTCGCGCCCCGATACTCCGCGCACCTGAACTTCTACGTCGCGCTGGTGATCGTCATCGGCATCGGTGCGGTCGTGGGTGCCCTCCTCGCGGCCCCGGTGCTCCGGCTGCGCGGCGACTACCTCGCGATCGTGACGCTCGCCTTCGCGCAGATCGCCGTGATCTTGGCCACGTCGAGCTGGCTCCAGCCGATCACCGGTGGGCCGCAGGGGCTGCGCGACGTGACCAAAGCTCCGCTGTTCGGCTACTCGTTCCGCGAGGTCGAGCACTTCTACTACCTCGTCCTCGTGGCCTGTGTCGTGGCCGTCTACGTCTCGTGGCGCCTCGCGTGGTCGCGGACCGGCCGGGCGTGGAACGCGATGCGCGAGGACGAGCAGGTGGCCGATGCGATGGGTGTGAGCACGTCGCGGTACAAGCTCCTCGGCTTCGCGATCGGCGGGGCGATCGGTGCGACCGGCGGCGCCCTGTTCTCGGTGAAGGTCGGGACCGTGCAGCCCGGGAGCTTCGAGATCCTCGTCTCGATCACGGTGCTCGCCGTCGTGATCCTCGGGGGACTCGGCAGCGTGCCGGGGGTCGTCCTGGGCGCGCTGGTGCTGCTCGGGCTCCCGGGCCTGCTCTCCCAGCTCGAGGAGTATCGCCTCCTGATCTACGGCGGTTCACTCGTCGCGATCATGATCCTTCGGCCGCAGGGCCTGGTGCCGAACGTTCGGCGCTCGAGGGAGCTCCAGGAGGAGGAGCGCACGCAGGACGCGTGGCAACAGATCTTCATCGAGAAGGACAAGGTCGAGGGCTCCGAGGCTCCCGCCAGCGCGGGAGACGCATCGTGAGCGTCCTCCTCGAGGTCCGGGCCGTCGTGAAGCACTTCGGCGGCGTCTACGCGCTCGGCGGGCTCGACCTCCACGTGGACGAGGGCGAGATCGTGAGCGTGATCGGCCCCAACGGCGCGGGCAAGAGCACGCTGTTCAACATCGTGACCGGGCTGTACCCGCCGGACGAGGGCGACATCCGGTTCGCGGGGCAGAGCATCGTCGGCCTGCGCCCGAACCAGATCACGAAGCTCGGCATCGCCCGGACGTTCCAGAACGTCCACCTGTTCCCGAACATGACGGTGCTCGAGAACGCGATGGTCGGCCAGCACTGCCGGACCCGGTCCGGGGTCCTGGGGGCGGTCCTCCAACTGCCGAGCACCCGCCGCGAGGAGCTGCGGATCCGCGAGCGCGCGAAGCAGGCCCTCGGCTTCTTCGGTCCCCGCCTCGCCGGGTACCGGCAGGAGCAGCCCGCTTTCGCGCTGTCGTACGCCAACCGGCGCCGCCTCGAGATGGCCCGAGCGCTGGCGACGGACCCGAAGCTGATCATGCTCGACGAGCCCACGGCCGGGATGAACCCGCGCGAAACGCTCGAGCTGCGCGACCACATCGTGCGCATGCGCGACGAACTGCAGCTGACGGTCCTCGTGATCGAGCACGATATGCGCGTCGTGAAGGGCGTGTCCGACCGGGTGATCGCGTGCGACTACGGCCGTAAGATCGCGGAGGGCACGTACGAGGAGGTCGCGAACGACCCGCAGGTGATCGAGGCCTACCTCGGGACGAAGGCGGTGGGATGAGCCGGCCCGAGGCGACCCGCGAGGAGCCGTCGCTGCCGGGCCCGGAGCGGCGCCCCGTGCTCGAGATGCGGAACGTCCATACGCACTACGGGCTCGTCTCGGTCCTGCGCGACGTCAACATCGAGATCTTCCAGGGGGAGATGGTCTGTCTGCTCGGCGGCAACGCGAGCGGCAAGACGACGACGCTCAAGACGATCCTCGGCTACGTGAAGCCGTCCGAGGGGGAGGTGCTCCTGGACGGCGACGTCGTGAGCGGGATGAAGACGACCGCGATCGTCCGCCGTGGCATCTCGATGGTGCCGGAGAACCGACGGCTGTTCGGCAACATGACCGTGGCCGAGAACCTGGAGCTCGGCGCCTACCTGCGGACAGACCGCCAGCAGGTCGCGGAGGAGCGCGAGCGGATCCTGGAGGTCTTCCCGCGGGTGAGCGAGCGCCTGAAGCAGAAGGCCGGCACGCTCTCGGGCGGCGAGCAGCAGATGGTCGCGATGGGAAGGGCGCTCATGGCGGACCCGAAGGTGCTGCTGATGGACGAGCCCTCGATGGGGCTCGCCCCGGTCCTCGTCGAGCAGGTCTTCGAGATCATCCAGACGATCCGAGGTCTGGGCAAGACGATCTTCGTCGTCGAGCAGAACGCGAATATGGCGCTCTCGATCGCCGACCGCGGCTACGTGATCCAGACCGGCCAGGTGGTGCTCGCGGACACGGCGGCCAACCTGCTCGCGAACCCCCTGATGCGGGAGGCGTACCTCGGGGAGATGTAGATGCGACCTCCCGTGATCGACGCCGAGCAACTCGGTCGCGCGCTGCCGATGGCCGACGCGATCGACGCGCTCGAGACGGCGTTCCGAGGCCCGCTCCCCGATGCGCCGCTCCGCTCGCACGTCGAGACCGGAGCCGGGACGCTCCTGCTGATGCCCGCGACGGGCGATGCCGGTGTGGGCGTGAAGCTCGTGACCCTCACCCCGCGGAACGAGGGCCGCGGCCTCCCGTTCATCCACGCGGTCTACGTGTTGTTCGACGGCCAGACCCAGGCCCCCCGGGCGGTGCTCGACGGCGCGGCGCTCACCGCGCTTCGGACGGGGGCGGTCTCGGGGCTCGCGACGCGGTACCTGGCGTCACCGGACGCCGGGACGCTCGTCGTGTTCGGCGCCGGTGTGCAGGCGCGTGCGCACGTCGAGGCGATGCGGGCGGTCCGCCCCGTCGAGCGGGTCCGGGTCGTGTCGCGGTCGAGCGCGCGCGCCGAGGCGCTGGCGGCGGAGCTCCGCGCCGATGGCCTCGACGCCGGCGTGGGCGGGCCGGACGCGGTCGGCGACGCGGATCTCATCTGCACCTGCACGACGAGCCCCGAGCCGGTGTTCGAGGGGCGGCTCCTGCGACCCGGCGCGCACGTGAACGCGGTCGGCGCCTACACGCCGGAGACGCGCGAGCTCGACGACGAGGCGATCCGGCGGGCACGGGTCGTGGTCGAGACCCGAGAGGTCGCGATGGCCGAGGCCGGCGACGTCCTCATCCCCCTCCGAGCCGGAGTGGTCGGCGCCGAGCACGTGGTCGCCGACCTCGCCGAGCTGGTCGGCGGGGCACCCGTGCGGCGGGGTCGGGACGACGTGACCGTGTTCGTCTCGGTCGGCGTCGCGTTCGAGGACCTCGTGGTCGCCGCCGCGGCGATCGGGCGGATCGCGCCGTGACCGAGCGGGCCGACGTCGTGGTCGTCGGCGGGGGGGTGGTCGGCGCGAGCGCCGCGTACCACCTCGCGGTGGCGGGCGCGGGCCGGGTGCTCCTGCTCGAGCGTGCGGATGCGCTCGGTACGGGCTCGACCGGGGCATGCGCGGGCGGCTTCCGGTTCCAGTTCTCGAGCGACGTGAACATCCGACTGTCGCAGGCGAGCGTCCCGTTGATCCTGCGGTTCGCCGAGGAGCACGGTCTGCCGCTCGACGTCTGGCAGGACGGGTACCTCTTCCTCGTGCGGGAGGAGGAGGCGTGGACGGGGTTCGTCCACGCGGCCGAGCGCCAGCGCGCGCTCGGCGTGGAGGTCGACCTGCTCGAGCCCGCCGACGCCGTCCGGCTGGTGCCGGGGATCTCGCTCGAGCGCGTGATCGGCGCGACGTACGGGCCGCGCGACGGCATCGCGGACCCGTCGGGGCTCACGAACGGATACGCCACCCTGGCCCGTCGCGCCGGCGCGGAGCTCCGTACCCGCGCCGAGGTCCTCGGCGTCCGGATCGACGGCGATCGCGTGCGCGGCGTGCGCACCGCGGCAGGCGACGTGGACGCGCCAGTGGTCGTGAACGCGGCGGGACCGTGGGCGGGGGCGCTCGCGGCGACGGCGGGTATCGAGCTGCCGCTCGAGCCGATCCCTCGGAACGTCGCCACCACGGGTCCGTTCCCGGGCGTGCCCGAGCGCCGGACGCTCGTGATCGACGCCGAGACGAGCTTCTACTTCCATCGCGAGGGCCGTGGCGTCCTCATGGGCATGGGGAGCGCCGACGAGCGGTCCTCGTTCGACACGGCACCGGACGCTCGGTTCATCGCCGAGCGGTTGCTCCCGACCGCCGTCCGCGTGTTCCCGCCGCTCGAGGACGCCGGGCTCGAGCGCACCTGGGCGGGTCTGTACGAGATGACCCCGGATCGTCATCCGATCATCGGGCCGGCACCCGGGGTGGAGGGCTTCTACCTCGCCATCGGTTTCAGCGGGCACGGCTTCCAGCACGCGCCGGTGGTCGGGGTGCTGATCGCCGAGATGGTGATCGAAGGTTCGGCGCGGATCGTCGACGTGTCCGGGCTCGGCCTCGAGCGGTTCGCGAGCGGCGACCTCATCCGCGAGGAGCACGTGGTCTGATCGGTGCCGGGGGCGGGATTCGAACCCGCACGCGCTCGCGCGCAATGGCTTTTGAGGCCACCATGTCTGCCAGTTCCATCACCCCGGCCGGATGGACAGTCTAGGGCCGGGAGCGGCCCGGTGTTCCGCCTCTAGACTGGCCGACCGGTGGTCGAGGCCCGAGGAGGAGCCGCCCGTGCACCGACCGATCAGAGCACGCGTGAGCATGCCCGTCGTCGGGCTGGCGCTCGCGCTCGTGGCGGTCGCCTGTACGGACGCGAGCGATCCCGGGCCGCCCGGCCCGCGGCCCACCTCGGCGTCGGTTTCCGCCTCGGTGAGCCCGAGTCCGTCGACGTCGGCCGCGCCGGTCTCACTCACCGTCGCCTTCCTCGAGACGCTCGACGACGCGGAGACCCCGGGCCGCGTGACGCCGGCGTTCCAGGGCGCCCGCCTCGCCTTCTCGAACGCGCAGGTCGTCGCCGGGCTGCCGATCGACGTCGAGGTCGCGGCGTACGACACCCAGGGCGATCCCGCACGCGCCGCCGAGATGGTCGCCGAGATCGCCGCATCTCCCGAGGTCGTGGCGGCGATCGGCGCGCCGGGGCTCACCGACCAGGCTGAGATCGGCGACGCGCTCGCTGCCGCCGGGGTGCCCTGGATCTCGCTGTCGGGCGCCGGGTCGGGGCTCGGCGACCGAGGCTGGACGGGATGGCGTCGTCTCGTGGCCGACCAGGTCGTGCAGGGGACCGCGCTCGCAGGGGTCGTCGACTCGCTGCGGCCGTCCCGGCAGGGCGTGTGCGTGCTCGGGGACGGAACGCCGGCCGCCCGTTCGCTGCTCGGTGCCGCGGTGCGAGCGCTCCGGGCCGAGGTCCTGCTCCGGGCGAGCGTGCCGGAGGCGCAGCCCGACGTGGCGGCCGCCGCGGACGCCGTGGCCGGCATCGGGTGCGGCGTCGCCGTGTGGGGAGGTGGGGATGCCGTCGGTGCGGCGCTCCGACGGCAACTCGTGCAGGTGGGGCTGCGACGGATGCCCTTCGTCGGGAGCGACCGGATCCGCGACCCGGGGTTCCTCGAGGCGGTCGGCCCGGCAGGGGAAGGGGTCCTCGCGGCGTGCCCGTGCGTCGACGTCTCGACCTCGACCGAGCTCGCGGCGCAGCGCTTCATCCAGGACTACCAGTCCGAGTTCGGCCTGCCGCCGGGTCCGTACGCCGTCGAGGCGTGGGACGCGGCCCGGATGTTCGTCGCGGCGTTCCGCGACGGCGCGGTCACGCGCGCCTCCGTCAGCGCCGCGGTCGCGGCCACCGACTCGTTCGACGGGCTTGCGGGGACATACGCCTTCGCGCCGGGCGGCGACCTCGCCGATCCCGCGGCCTCGGTGCGCATCTCTCGCGTCGAGGGCGGCCGCTGGCTCGAGGTCGCGACCACCTCCTGATCGCGATGACACGGGCCAGCTGGCTCGTCGGAGTCGGGACCCCGCGCACACCGACTTGCGTTGCCCGCAAGGGAAGTAAGCCGTAGAGTCAGCCGATGTGAGGGCGCCGGGTGCTCTCGGAGTCCTTGCGGGAACCCGAGAACCTAGGAGGGGGCATGCGTAGCAAGCGGTTTGGGCCCGCACTCGTTCTGCTCTTCGCCCTCGCGCTGGTAGCGTCCGCGTGCAGCGGCGGCCACCGCCTCGACGCCGTGATCACCTCGGTCACCACGGCGCAGGGCTGGATCGACGCGGGGAACGACGCGAAGATCGTCGGCGACCCGGTCTTCTACGAGCCGCTCGGAGTAGCGTTCGACAAGAGCTCGACGCTGGATGACACGAGCCTCGTCGCGGCGGCCTCGGGCATCGTCGTCGGGATGCACCAAGACGGCACGTTGAGTCAGATGTCGCAGCAGTGGTTCAAGACGGATCTGTCGGTCGGGCCGGAGGGCGCCATCCCGAGCGATATCACGCCGCCGGCCACGCCGGTCTGCGACTCCGTCGATGCCTCCGCCGGTGACCTCCTCGCGAAGATCTGCTCGGACGGCAAGATCGTTGTCTCGACCGACCCGGCCTACCCGCCGCAGTCCTCCCTGAACGAGACCACGGGCGAGTACGAGGGGTTCGACATCGACGTCGCGACCGAGATCGCGACCCGCCTCGGTGTGACCGTCGACTGGATCGCCCCGGCGTGGGACACGATCATCGCCGGCGGTTGGAACGGTCGCTGGGACATGAGCGTAGGCTCGATGACGGTGACGACGGACCGGGCGAAGGTCTTGGACTTCACCCCGGCCTACTACTTCACCCCGGCCGTGGTGGTCGTGCGGGCCGACGACACCTCTGTGAAGGACCTGTCGACCGATCTCGACGGGAAGAAGATCGGCGTCTGCGGAGGGTGCACGTACGACTACTTCCTGCAGAAGACGCTCGCGATCCCGGGCTACACGTTCAACTTCGTGATCGACGACGCGAAGATCTCCACGTACGACACGGACACGACGGCGCTCCAGGATCTTGAGGTCTAGGGGCCAGCGGGAGTGAGCCGGTGAAGACCGACGAGACGGGGGCCGGACCCAACCGGCCCCCGCTCGCCACCGACGACGCCGGCCGGATGGACCGGTGGGCGCTCGTGAGCGCCCGCGTGCCGTTCCGCGTGAAGGTCGCGATCGTTTGGGTCTTCATCTTCTTCTTCCTCGGCTTCTTCTTCTCAGCGGCTGGCTTCGACACGAGCTTCATGCTCGATCAGTTCGGCTACATCGCCGGAGGGCTGCAGTACACGCTGATCATCGCGCTCGGCGGCATCGTGCTCGCGATCCTGCTCGCGCTGCTCGGCGCTCTCGGGCGCCTGTCACGGAACCCGATCGCCTACGGCATCACCGGCTTCTACACGTCCTTCTTCCGCGGCACACCGCTCATCGTGCAGATGTTCCTGATCTACCTCGCGCTCCCGCAGGTCGGGAAGGGTCTCGTGGAGCAGTACACGTGGTTGCCGCAGGGGATCCGGGACGCCACGATCCTCCAGGGAGCGGTCGCCGGCGTTATGGCGCTCGGCTTGAACTACGGTGCCTACATGACGGAGATCTTCCGCGCGGGCATCCAGTCGGTCGGTCACGGTCAGGCCGAGGCGGCCGACGCCATCGGGATGACGTACCGGCAGAAGACGCGGCGGATCGTGCTGCCGCAGGCGTTCCGCGTGATCATCCCGCCGACCGGCAACGAGTTCATCGCGATGATGAAGGACACGGCCCTCGTGTCCTTCCTCGGGACGACCGGGTCCACGATCGAGGTGTTCCGCCGCTCCCAGCTCGTCGGCAAGCGCTACTTCAAGAACCTCGAGGCGTACATCGTGGCGGCCGCCCTGTATTGGATCCTCACGGTGATCTTCAGCTACTTCCAGGGCCGTCTCGAGAAGCGCTTGTCCAAGGGCTACGTCCGCGGCGCGGCCACACCCGCCGCGAAGGCGAAGCTGGTCTCAGGCTCGGCGGCCGGCGGCCCTGGCGGCGGCGCCATGATGGCGGCGGTCGAGGAGCTCGAGGGTGGCGCGGGCCTGACCCCCGAGGAGGCCGCCGAAAGGGCCGCGAGGGCGGCAGAGGACGCAGCCGGACCCGGCCACATCCCCGAGCACCCACACGGGTCGTGAATCGTATGGTCGTGAGCAACGACGTCGTCGTGCGGGTGGAGGACCTCCACAAGACCTTCGGGCACCTCGAGGTGCTCCGGGGCATCAACATGGAGGTCCACCGGGGCGAGGTCATCGTGATCTTCGGACGGTCCGGCTCAGGGAAGAGCACGCTGCTCCGGTGTATCAACTTCCTCGAGGACCCGACGCGTGGCACGATCGAGGTCGCGGGCATCCGGCTCGAGGGCGGCCACCGGACCCGGAACAAGCGTGAGCAGATCCGCCAGCTCCGGATCCGTGCCGGCATGGTCTTCCAGGACTTCCAGCTCTTCCCCCACATGTCCACCATCCACAACGTGATGGAGGGGCCGACGACGGTGAAGGGCAAGTCGGAGGAGGAGGCCCACGGGCTCGCGATGTACTTCCTCGAACAGGTCGGCATGGCCGACAAGGCGGAGGAGTACCCGATCCGCCTCTCGGGCGGTCAGAAGCAGCGCGTGGCGATCGCCCGCGCCCTCGCGATGGAGCCCGAGGTGATGCTCTTCGACGAGCCGACCTCGGCGCTGGACCCCGAGCTGATCGGTGAGGTCCTCGAGGTGATGAAGTCGCTCGCGACCGAGCTCCACATGACGATGATGGTCGTCACTCACGAGATGGGGTTCGCGCGCGAGGTCGCGAACCGGATGTCGTTCTTCCACGAGGGGATCATCCTCGAGGAGGGTTCGCCGGATCAGATCCTCGTGAACCCGCAGAACCCCGAGACGAAGCGCTTCATCGACGCGGTCCTCTGAGCGAACGCGCGCGCCTCGCGACGAACGGGGAACGAGAGACGGACCGAGGAGCCTGCCGAGCCGCTCACGCCTTCCCCAAACGCGAACGTCCCCGACGCGGTTCCTCGGTCCGTCAAAAGGTGGCCCCGAGCAACCCGGGTGACCGATCGGCCGGTCCGAGCTCCGTGTCGGTGAGCGCTCCCGAGGACTCGCGCCCTCCGGATCACCACGCCTTCTCGGAGCCTTCTCCGCCTCCCGGTCCCAGCGGCCGCTCGGGACCGGAGCGAACAGTACCCACGGTTCCCGTGCGTGTCAATCGGCCGGGACGGCCTGCGCCGCAGACCGTTTCGAACTTCGCCGCAGGTGGCGCGCGGGGGCGTTCCGGTCAAGAAAGAGTGACAAACGAACGACGTTCGCGGATCGCGTTCGTCACACGTCCGAGCGCTCAGCGGCGGGTGCGACGCGAGGTGCGACGGCTGGTTGCGGACGGAAGTACAAGGTCGTGATCGCCACGAGATAGCCGATCCACGACAGCACCTCGAGCACCGACGGGTCGGAGCTGTACCCGATGAGCCCGTGCAGCACGGTGCCGATCCCGCGGTCGTCGGGGAGCGTCGCCGACAGGTTGAACGCCGTGGAGGTGAGGAACGAGAGCCACCCGGCTTCCTGCAGCTCGTGGACCGAGAAGGCGAGGAGACCCGCGGCGACGACGATGAGGATCGACCCCGTGACGCGGAAGAAGCTCCGGAGGTTCATGCGCACGCTGCCGCGATAGAGCAGGATGCCGAACACCACCGCGAGCCCGAGCCCGAGGAGGGCGCCCGCGACCTGACCGCCCACACCGCCCGCCTCGACGGCGGTGCCCTTCGCCGCGGCGTAGAGGAACAGCGAGGTCTCGACGCCTTCACGGAGCACGGCGGTGAACGCGAGGGCGGCGAGGGCGAGTCCTCCGGCGACGAGCGCCGAGTCGACCTTGTCCTGGAGCTCGGATCGGATGCGACCGCCCTGACGCCGCATCCAGAAGATCATCCAGGTGAGCACGCTCACCGCGGTCAGGGTGACGAGACCCTCGAAGAGTTGCTCACCGGTCCCCTCGAACTCGCCGCCGAGCGCGAAGATCACGGTGCCGACGACGGCGGAGATCGCGACCGCGAGCGCCGTTCCCCACCAGATCAGGTGGGCACGGTCTCGGCGCTCGAGCTGTCGGAGGTAGGCGAGGAGGATCGACACGATGAGCGCCGCCTCGATCCCCTCGCGCAGCGCGACGATGAACGCGGCTCCCACCGGACCTCCAGCCTCTGAGGGCTCTGACGTGCTCGGGCGGGTGAATCCTACTCACTGGGTCGGATTCGCGTCAAAGGCGGACGGGCGCGATGCACGCAGGCGATCGGGCGGTCGGCGGGCTGGGGTAGCATCGCGCCGGTGGGCACGGACGCGCAGCCGGCGAAGCGACTGTTCCTCCTCGACGGGCACAGCCTGTCGTACCGGGCGTTCTTCGCGCTCCCCACCACGCTCGCGACCAGCAGCGGACAGGTGACGAACGCCGTCTACGGCTTCACCTCGATGCTCATCAAGCTGCTCGCGGAGGAGCGCCCCGAGCTCGTGGCGGTCGCGTTCGACGTCGGCAAGCCCACGGCTCGCCTGGAGAAGTACGCCGAGTACAAAGCCGGCCGGCCCGAGGCGCCGGACGAGTTCCGCCAGCAGCTCGGGCTGATCGTGGAGGTGCTCGACACGCTCCGGGTGCCGGTCGTCGGCATCCAGGAGCACGAGGCGGACGACGCGATCGCGACGCTCGCGCTGCGTGCCCTCGAGCGCGGGATCGAGACCGTGATCGTCACGGCGGACCGGGACTTCTTCCAGCTCGTGCGTCCCGGCATCACCGTGATGTTCAACGTGAAGGGGATCTCCGACATCCGGCGGTACGACGAGCAGGCGGTGGAGGAGCGCTTCGGGCTCCCGCCGTCGAAGTACCTCGACTACGTGGCGCTGAAGGGCGATCCCTCGGACAACATCCACGGCGTGCCCGGCGTCGGCGAGAAGACCGCCGCGAAGCTCGTGCAGGACTTCGGCTCGATCGAGGAACTGCTGGAGCGCACCGATGAGCTGAAGGGCAAGCTGCGCACCTCGATCGAGGAGGCGAAGGATCAGCTCGAGCTGAACAAGGACCTCGCGCGGCTGAACACGTCGGTCGAGCTGCCCATCGAGCCCGAGGACTGCCTGATGGGCGAGTGGGACGTCGAGGCCGTGCGGCGCCTGTTCATCTCGCTCGAGTTCCGCACGCTGCTCGATCGCCTCGAGGAGGTCGGCCGATCGGCGAAGCCGGCGGTCGAGGTTGCGGAGCTCGATCTCCGCGAGGTGCCGGTCGCGGAGCTCACGTCGCTCCTGCTCGCGGATGCGCCGAAGGCCGTCCGGCTCGAGCTCGAGGGGCGAGCGACGCACGGTGTCGCCGTGTCCTCGGGCGGGCAGCAGGCGGCGTACGCGCCGATCCGGGAGCTCGGCGACGTGGCCGAGGCGATCGCCGGCGACGCCCCGAAGTGGATACACGACGCGAAGGATGCGGAGACCGCGGCGCTCAGCGCCGGCACGACCCTCGGCGGCGTCGCCTTCGACACGATGCTCGCGGCCTACCTGCTCGACCCGGCCACACCGAGCTACGAGCTCCGTGCGCTCGCCGAGCAGTACCTCGGGACGGACGTGGTCGGGGCGGCCGGCGACGAGGCCGAGGGGCAACTGTTCGGGGCGTCGTGGCGCGGGGTCGCGGCCGAGGCCGCGGCGATCGCGCTCCTCGCGCCGGCGATGGCCGAGCGGATCGACAAGGCCGGCCTCCGGCCGTTGCTCGATGAGGTCGAGCTGCCGCTGTCGTCGGTGCTCGCGCGGATGCAGGCGCGCGGTGTCGCGCTCGACGCGGGGTACCTGGAGGAGATGGCGACGGACGTGCGCCGCGAGATGACGGCGCTCCGCGGGCAGATCTTCGAGCACGCGGGCGAGGAGTTCAACCTGAACTCGCCACCCCAGCTCCGGACGATCCTGTACGACAAGCTGCGCTTGTCGCCGGGCAAGAAGACGCCGAAGGGCCAGCTCTCGACCGACGCGAGCGTGCTCGTGAAGCTCCGCGACCAGCACCCGATCGTGGACGCGCTCCTTTCGTGGCGCGAGTACGACAAGCTGAACTCGACCTACCTCGAGGCGCTGCCGCGGCAGGTTGATCCCGCCGACGGGCGGGTGCACACGACGTTCAACCAGACCGGGGCGGCGACCGGCCGGCTCTCCTCCTCGAACCCCAACCTGCAGAACATCCCCGCGCGAACGGAGCTCGGCCGGCAGATCCGCCGAGCGTTCGTGCCCGGCGAGACCGATCAGGTCCTGCTCGTCGCCGACTACTCGCAGATCGAGCTGCGGATCCT
>JBLNAW010000219.1:0-5973 GCA_050259555.1 Solirubrobacterales bacterium | reverse complement strand
GGCTGAGCCCGCCGGGATGTACGTGGGTGGCGTGTGAGCCGATACCTGAAGGGATGACCGCGCCCCGCACCTGCCGAGCCTGTGGCGCCCCGCTCACCGGTGACGTCCGCTGGTGCCTGCGCTGCTACGAACCGGTTCGCGAGCTCGCCCCGCGCGCGCCGCAGCTCCCTCCGCTGCCCGCCGTGTACGAGCCGGCGCCGGAAGCTCGGATGTCGCGCTGGCACGCCGGACCCACCACGTTCGGACCGGTCGGTCGGATCGCGATCACGCTCGTCGTGCTCTGGGCGGGACCGTGGGGGAGCCTCGGCGACTTCTCGGGCGCCGCCGACCCGATAGCGCTCTGGTACCTCCTCGGGTACACGATGCTCGCCGTGCTGATCCTGCGCCACGTCTGGCGGAAGGAGCGCGTCTCGGAAGCGGACGTTCCGATGCGAGAGGCTGTGCGCACGCGGATCGCGCGCCGGATGCCCCGGCTGGGACAGCCGATCCCCCCGATCGTGGTGCTCGGGAGCGTCGCGGTGATCGCGCTCGCGAGTCTCGTCGCGCTGTGGGTGAACCTCGACTCGGCTGGGCGGTACTACCTGGTCGCGATCGGCGCGGCGGTCGGGACCGGCGTGTTCCTGGTCGTCTGGAACGAGCTCTAGTCGCGAGGCTCGTCGATCGCGCCGAAGCGCCGGGACCGCTTCTGGAAGTCGCGGATCGCCTCGTAGAGGTGCTCGCGGTCGAAGTCCGGCCACAGCACCGGCGTGAAGTACAGCTCCGAGTAGGCGGCCTGCCAGAGCAGGAAGTTGCTGATCCGCTCCTCGCCGCTCGTGCGGATGATCAGGTCGGGGTCGGGCGTGTCCGGACGGTACAGACGCCGAGCGATCGACTCCGGCCCAAGCTTCTCCCCCTTCAGCCGCCCCGCGTCGTGGTCGGCGAGGAGCTTCTTCACGGCGTCGGCGATCTCGACGCGGCCGCCGTAGTTGAAGGCGATCGTGAGCGTCATGCCCGTGTTGTGCTTCGTGAGCTCCTCGGAGATCTGCATCTCCCGCAATACCGAGCGAGGCACCCGCCAGTCGCGCCGGCCGAGCCAACGCACCCGGACGTTCATCCGATGGAGCTCGTCGCGGCGGCGACGGAGCAGCCCGCGGTTGAACCCCATGAGGAAGGCGACCTCGGCCTTCGGACGGTTCCAGTTCTCGGTCGAGAACGCGAACATCGTGAGCCAGCGCAGGCCGAGCGCGTTCGCCCCGACGACCGTGTCCCACATCGCGGCCTCGCCGGCGGCGTGACCCTCGGTCCTCGGCAGTCCCCGCTGCGTCGCCCACCGGCCGTTGCCGTCCATCACGATGCCGATGTGCCCGGGGAGCCGCTCGAGGTCGAGGTCGGTGAGGTAGGTGCTCACGGCGCGAGGCTCCGGGCCAGCATCGGCAGGCTCTTCATCCGGCGCTCGAGGTGGTACTCGGCGAACCCGAACAGGAGCGCTCGGCACTCGCGCCGAAGGCGAGGGTCCACCTGCGTCTGCCCGGCCTCGACGAGCCCGCCGCTCCCGAGCGTCGAGAGGAAGCCGAGCGCCTGCGCCGAGACCGGCGAGGCGTCCGACGCGGCGTGCTCGGCGCACACGGCGCCGCCCTGCGCGCTCGAGAACAGGCTCGGGTCCGGGCGTCCGCACTCCGCGCACGCGGTGAGGCTCGGGTGGAAACCCGAAAGCGAGAGCATCTTCAGCAGGAAGGACTCGGCGACGGCGGCCGGGTCGGCCGGCGTGGTCTCGAGCGCGCGCAGTCCCCCGAGCAGGAGCAGGAACAGCCGAACGTTGCGCTCGTGCTCCTCGGCCACCTTGTCGGTCGCCTCGAGCATCGTCTCGGCCGCCGCGAACAGCCCGAGGTCCGATCGGATCGGGAGGAACGGACTGATGATCTCGGCCTGGCTCACGATGTCGAGAGAGCTCCTACCCCGGTAGAGCATGAGCGACACATGCGTCGTCGGCTCGAGTCGCGCGCCGAAGCGGCTGGTCGTCTTGCGGATGCCCTTCGCGACGGCTCGGACCTTGCCCGAGCCCTGGGTCATCACGGTGACGATCTTGTCGGCCTCGCCGAGCTTGGCTGCGCGCAGGACGACGCCTTGTTCCTTGTAGAGGGGCATCGCTCGAATCGTAGCGCCCGACCCTGCCCGCACCGTGCCGGGGATGTTGCGGAGTTGTGGTATCGCGACCCGCCCGAGCCGGATGTGCGCTGGTCTGCGACCGCTCGGGGCGGCTCTACGCGCCGATCGGGTGCCAGACGGTCTTGAACTCCATCAGCGCGGTGACGTCGTACGGGCTCTGCGCCTCGTCGGAGAACGGGTCGACGTCTCGAGCCCGCGAGATCCGCTTCATGTTCTCGGTCGCGAGCTCCTCGACCTGCACCTGCATCTCCTCGGGCACACCGGTCACGTCGAGGGCGTTCACGTCCATGTGGCCGGCGAGCCACGGGACGAGCTCGGCCGTGGATCCGGTGAGGATGTTCACCACGCCGCCGGGAACGTCCGAGGTCGCCAGCACCTCGCCGAGCGAGACGGCCGGCAGGGGCGCCTTCTCGCTCGCGATGACGACCACCGTGTTCCCGCTCACGATCGCCGGGGCCAGCCGCGAAACGAGCCCGAGGAGCCCCTGCTCCTGCGGCGCCACGATGCCCACCACGCCGGTCGGCTCGGGGATCGTGAAGTTGAAGTACGGGCCGGCGACCGGGTTCGTGCCGCCGAGCACCTGCCCGATCTTGTCGGCCCACCCCGCGTACCAGACCCAGCGGTCGATCGAGGCGTCCACACCTCGGCGCGGGTCCGAGGCCCCGGCGTCCGCGAGCTCGGCCTCGAACTGCGCGCGGCGCCCCTCCATGAGCTCGGCGACGCGGTAGAGGATCTGGCCCCGGTTGTACGCGGTCTTGCCGGCCCAGCCCGGCTGCGCCGCTCGCGCGACCTTGACGGCGTCTCGCAGGTCCTTGCGCGAGGCCCGCGCCGCCCACGCGAGCAGCCGGCCGTCGTTCGCGAACACCTCGTACGACCGACCGGACTCGCTCCGGGGGAACTCGCCTTTGATGTAGAGCTTGGCGGTGCGCTTGACGGGGACACGGTCGCTCATGCGGCCCCCCCGTCGAGCTCGAGGTACGGCTCGAGGCCGTGCCGGCCGCCCTCGCGCCCGAACCCGCTCTCCTTGTAGCCGCCGAACGGCGAGGCGGGGTCGAAGCGGTTGAACGTGTTCGCCCACACGACGCCGGCCTTCATGCGCTCCGCCATCCACAGGATCCGCGAGCCCTTGTCGGTCCAGATCCCGGCGGACAGGCCGTACTCGGTGTTGTTCGCCTTCTCGACGGCCTCGTCGGGCGTGCGGAACGTGAGGATCGACAGGACCGGCCCGAAGATCTCTTCGCGCGCGATCCGGTGCGACTGCGAGACGTTCGTGAACAGGGTCGGGCGGAACCAGAAGCCGCGCTCGGGCAGCACGCAGTCGGGCTGGAAGATCTCGGCACCCTCGTCGATGCCGCTCTGCACGAGCTCGGTGATCTTCTCGAGCTGGTCCCGGTTGTTGATCGCGCCGACGTCCGTGTTCTTGTCGAGCGGGTCGCCGACGCGGAGCGTCGACAGGCGCGACTTCAGCTTGTCGATCACGAGCTCGGAGACCGACTCCTGCACGAACAGCCGCGAACCGGCGCAGCAGACCTCGCCCTGATTGAAGAAGATGCCGTTCACGATGCCCTCGACCGCCTGATCGATCGGCGCGTCCTCGAAGATGATGTTCGCGGCCTTCCCGCCGAGCTCGAGCGTGAGTCGCTTACCCGTCCCGGCGACGTTGCGCCGCAACACCTTCCCGATCTCGGTCGAGCCGGTGAACGCGATCTTCGCGATGTCCGGATGCGCGGCGAGCCACCCGCCGGTCTTCCCGCCCGGCCCCGTGATGACGTTCACGACGCCCGGCGGCAGGTCGGCCTGCTCCATGACCTCGGCGAGCAGGAGTGCCGTGAGCGGCGTCGTCGAGGCCGGCTTCAGGATCGCCGTGTTCCCCGTCGCGAGCGCCGGCGCGAGCTTCCACGCGCACATCAGCAACGGGAAGTTCCACGGCGTGATCTGCGCCGCCACGCCGAGCGGCCTCGGTCGCCTTCCCGGGAACGCGTACTCGAGCTTGTCCGCCCAGCCCGCGTAGTAGAAGAAGTGCGCGGCCGCGAGGGGCACGTCGACGTCGCGGGACTCCTTGATCGGCTTGCCGTTGTTCAGCGACTCGAGGACGGCGAACTCGCGCGAGCGCTCCTGCAGCGCGCGGGCGATCCGATAGAGGTACTTCGCGCGCTCCTTGCCGGGCAGGTCGCGCCAGCGCGTCTCCCACGCCTCTCGAGCCGCGCGCGCCGCCAGATCGACGTCCTCCTCCCCCGCCTCGGCGACCTCGGCGAGCGGTTCCTCGTGCGCGGGGTCGATCGTCTCGAAGTAGCGTCCGGTCTTCGGCTCGATCGATCGCCCGTCGACGAACAGGTCGTAGCGGTCGCGCAGCCGAACGATCTCGCGGCTCTCGGGCGCCGGCGCGTACTCCCAGGGCACGGGCTGCTCGGACAGCTCTGTCGTCGTGCGCTCGATCTCGCTCATCCGCTTCAGGTGGGGGCTACCGCTCGCCGGCGACTCGCTGCATCAGCCCCCACACCCCCTCTCAATCGATCGTGAAGTAGTCGGGTCCCTGGTAGCGGCCGGTCCGCTCCTTGTTGATCTGCATCAGCACGTCGTTCAGGAGGGAGGACGCGCCGATCCGGAACCGGTCGGGCGTCATCCACTCGGTGCCGAGCGTCTCGTAGACCAGCACGAGGTACTGGATCGCCTGCTTCGAGGCCCGCACGCCGCCGGCGACCTTGATGCCGACGCGACGCCCCGTCTCGGTGAAGAAGTCGCGAGCCGCCTCCATCATGCAGAGCGCGCTCGCCGGCGTGGCGCCCGTCCCGATCTTGCCGGTCGAGGTCTTGATGAAGTCCGCGCCGGCGGCCATCGCGAGCACCGAGGCCTGGCGGACGCGGTCGTAGGACCCGAGCTCTCCGGTCTCGAGGATCACCTTCAGGTGCGTGTCGCCGGCGGCCTCGCGCGCGGCCACGAGCTCCTCGAACGCGCGCGCGTAGTCACCGCCGAGGAACAGGGAGCGGTTCAACACGATGTCGATCTCGTGCGCACCGGCCTCGACCGCCTGCCGGATGTCGGCCAGGCGTGCATCGAGCGGCGCGAGGCCGGCCGGGAACCCCCCGGCGACGCTCGCGACCTTCACCGTCGAGCCGCGGAGCGCCTCGACGGCGACCGGGACGAGCTGCGCGTACAGACAGACCGCCGCCACCGCGGGGATCGTCGGGTCGAACGGATCGGGCCGTTGCGCCTTCGAGCACACGGCGACGATCTTGCCCGTCGTGTCGACACCCTCGAGCGTCGTGAGGTCCATGCACCGGATCGCGAGGTCGAGCGCCCAGAGCTTGGACGCCTTCTTGATCGAGCGTTTGCCGAGGCCGGCCGCCCGGTCCTCGAGCCCGACGGCGTCCACCGCCGCGGTACGCGTCACCAGCCGGATCGCGTCGCGCGGCGCGTACCGCACGAGCTCGCCGGCGCTGCTCCGCGTCTCGGCCGTCTGGGACATGGAAGGCCATGGTACGGCGCCGGCCGGTCCCGCCGCTATCCTGTCCCCTTCGCCCGAAGGAGCCTGAGGATGCGGAAGACGGTGTTCGTGCTGGTGTCGACCCTCGCGATGGGCCTGGTCGCGTGCGGTGGAGGCGGTGACGCGCCCGGCGGCGGGACGGCGGATCCGTCGTGCGTCGACCTCACGGCGGGCGACACGTTCACGATCACGATCACGGACTTCGCCTTCGACCCGTCGTGCCTCACGGTGAAGGCCTCCCAAGGCATCTCGATCGTGAACCAGGACTCGGCCGACCACACCTTCACGATCAGCGGGACCCAGATCGACGTCACGATCCCCGCCGGGCAGACGTTCAACGGCGA
>JBLNAW010000218.1:0-3305 GCA_050259555.1 Solirubrobacterales bacterium | reverse complement strand
GGCCGAGGAAGTCGGCGGTGGTCCGCGAGACTTCGCGCTTCGGCTTCACGGTCAGGACGTGGTTCAGGTAGACGATCCCGCCGATCATCATCGCGAGCACGATGAGGGGATGGAGGACCTTCAGGAGCAGGACCCCGAGCACGATCCCCGCGAACAGCCCGAGTAGCCGGAGCCACGGACCCATGGACGGAGTCTAGAGGTCCGGCCTCACGCGCTCGACGCGCCTTCGTCGGGACGCCGCGGGGTGAGTGGGTAGACCTGCGCCGCGGACGCGAGCAGCCACCCACCTGCGATCTCGGATCCCCCGCTCTCGGGCCGAGCGATGAGCCACCCCATCAAGGCGCCGTCGAGGACCGCGATCGCGAACCGCGCCGATACGCCGTCGACGTGCGCACGAAACTCCCGCGCGTGTGGCGGGCCGAAGCCTAGCCCGCGGTCTCGGGCGGCACCCGGAACGCGAGCCCATCACCCTCGGCGTCGAGCGTGACCTCGTCGCCCTCGTGGATCTCTCCCGAGAGGATCTTGAGCGCGAGCGGGTCCTGGATCTCTCGCTGGATCAGCCGCTTCAGCGGCCGGGCGCCGAAGGCCGGCTCGTACCCCACGCGCGCGAGCCAGGCTCGGGCCTGCGGCGTCAGGACGAGCGTGAGCTTCCGCTCGGCGAGCCGGCGGCGGAGCTGCTCGACCTGGATGTCGACGATCGCCTCGATCTGCTCTCGCCCGAGCGGCTCGAACACGACGATCTCGTCGATCCGGTTCACGAACTCGGGCCGGAACGTCCCTCGGACCGTCTCGAGGATCGCGTCCCGGCGGGCATCCGCGGGGACGGTGGGATCCTGGAACACCGCGCTCCCGAGGTTCGAGGTCATGATCACGACCGCGTTCCGGAAGTCCACCGTGCGTCCGTGACCGTCGGTGAGCCGGCCGTCGTCGAGGAGCTGCAGGAGGATGTTGAACACATCGCCGTGCGCCTTCTCCAGCTCGTCGAGCAGGATCACCGAGTACGGCCGGCGGCGGACGGCCTCGGTGAGCTGGCCGCCCTCCTCGTACCCGACGTAGCCGGGGGGCGCACCGACGAGACGCGAGACGGTGTGCCGCTCCTGGTATTCGCTCATGTCCACGCGAACGATCGCGCGCTCGTCGTCGAACAGGTACTCGGCGAGGGCCCGTGCGAGCTCGGTCTTGCCGACGCCGGTCGGTCCGAGGAACAGGAAGGACCCGATCGGCCGGTGGGGATCCGAGAGGCCGGCCCGCGAGCGCCGGATCGCGTTCGATACGGCCTCGACCGCCTCGTCCTGCCCGACGACCCTGCGGTGCAACGCTTCCTCGAGATGGACGAGCTTCGCCATCTCGCCTTCCATGAGCCGACTGACCGGGACTCCGGTCCACGCGCTCACGACCTCGGCGACGTCCTCCTCCGAGACCTCTTCCTTCAGCATCTTCACGTCGGCCTGGAGCTCGGCGAGGCGGGCATTCTCGGCCTCCATCTCCTTCTGCAGCTCGACGATCGTGCCGTACCGGAGCTCGGCCGCGCGCTCCAGGTCGCCGTCGCGTTCGGCCCGCTCGGCTTCGCCGCGCGCGTCCTCGATCTGCTGGTTCAACGCTCGGATGCGGCCGATCCGCTCCTTCTCCTGCTGCCAGTGCGCCTTCATCCCGGCCGTGCGCTCCTGGAGGTCGGCCAGCTCCCGCTCGAGACGTTCGAGGCGCTCGTGCGATGCGGCATCGGTCTCCTTGCGGAGCGCCGCGCGCTCGATCTCGAGCTGCTTCGTCCGCCGCTCCACCTCGTCGATCTCGACCGGCATCGAGTCGATCTCGATCCGCAGGCGGCTCGCGGCCTCGTCGATCAGGTCGATCGCCTTGTCGGGCAGGAAGCGGCCGGTCACGTAGCGATCGGAGAGCACGGCGGCCGCGACGAGCGCCGGATCTTGGATCCGCACGCCGTGATGGACCTCGTACCGCTCCTTGAGGCCGCGGAGGATCGCGATCGTGTCCTCGACGCTCGGCTCGCCGACGAGCACCGGCTGGAACCTCCGCTCGAGGGCCGGGTCCTTCTCGATGTGTTCCCGGTACTCGTCGAGCGTCGTCGCCCCGATCGCCCGCAACTCGCCGCGCGCGAGCATCGGCTTCAGCATGTTGCCGGCGTCCATCGCGCCCTCGGCGGCGCCGGCACCGACGATCGTGTGGAGCTCGTCGATGAAGGTGATGACCTGGCCTTCGCTCTCGGCGATCTCGCGCAGGACGGCCTTCAACCGTTCCTCGAACTCGCCTCGGTATTTCGAGCCGGCGACCATCGCGCCGAGGTCGAGGGCAACCACCCGCTTGTCCTTGAGGGACTCCGGGACGTCGCCCGCCACGATCCGTTGGGCGAGCCCCTCGACGATCGCGGTCTTGCCGACGCCGGGCTCGCCGATCAGCACCGGGTTGTTCTTCGTCCGGCGCGACAGCACCTGGATCACGCGGCGGACCTCCTCGTCGCGGCCGATCACCGGATCGAGCTTGCCGAGGCGGGCCATCTCGGTGAGGTCCCGCCCGTACTTCTCCAAGACCTGGTACTTCTCCTCGGGGTTCTGATCGGTCACGCGCTGGCGCCCGCGTACGTCCGCGAGCGCGGCGAGGGCCGTATCCCGATCGAGTCCGGCGTCGCGGAGCAGATCCCCGGCGGTGGTGTGTCCCGCGAGGAGCGCGAGGAGCAGGTGCTCGGTCGAGACGTACTCGTCGGTGAGCGCGGCCGCTTCGCGGAAGGCGGCGTCGAGCATCGCGCCGGTGGCCGGCGAGATCCGCACCTCCGAACCCTGTGCATACACCTTCGGCAGACGGTCGAGCGCGGCGTCCACGCGGTCGCGCAGCGGCTTCGGCGCGATCCCGAGGTGGTGCAGCAGCGGATAGACGACACCCTCCGGGTCGCCGAGCAACGCGAACAGCACGTGCTCGGGCTCGATCGCCTGGTGGTTCCGGGCGAGCGCCTGCTCGCGCGCTCCCTCCAGGGCGGCCTGCGACTTCAGGGTCAGCTTGTTGGGGTCCATGCTCGGTTCAGGTGCTCCTTCGATCGTCCCGTGTCGTCGCGTACATCGCGTAGTCCTTCGGCGGGCCCTCCGCGATCGGCATGAAGCCACGCAGGACGCCCTCGAACGTGAAGCCGCACCTCTCGAGCGAGCGACGCATCGCCGCGTTGCCGACGTCGGTCGTTGCCTGCACGCGATGCGCTCCCTCCGCCTCGAACAGGTGGGAGGTGATCAGCCGAACGGCCTCGGAGCCCAGGCCGCGACCTCGATCCGAGGGCTGCCACAGGTCGAGCCCGATCTCCCAGA
>JBLNAW010000217.1:0-5402 GCA_050259555.1 Solirubrobacterales bacterium | reverse complement strand
CTCCGGCAACGGCTGCGGCGGCGGTAACGGCTCCGGCAACGGCTGCGGTGTCGGCACCCGGCCGCGGTGCCGAAGCCGGCTCCCTGAAGCGGAGGACGGAGGCAGGACAGCCATCCGGGGTTGCCTGGCGCGACCGAGCGCTCGTCTTGACTGGGAGGTGTCAGGCGACGCGGCCGGGTGCGCCCTCGGGCGTCGAGAAGGGGAGCCCTTCGCGCTCCCACTCCTCCATGCCGCCCTCGAGGTTGTGGGCGTCGAACCCGCGGGCTTGCAGCATCAGCGTGCCGAGCTCGCTCCGGTTCCCCGAGCGACACACGACGACGACGGGCTTGCCCTGGTCGAGGTCGCCGATCGTCCCGGCCAAGATCCCGTTCAGCGGGATGTGGACGGCGCCCTCGATGCGGCCGGCGACCCATTCGTAGGTCTCGCGACAGTCCACGATCTGGACCTCGTCGCGGCGTTCCCATACGCCCTTGGGGTGGCTGAGCTCGGTCATCGGTGCCGAGATGCTACCAACGCCTCGCGTTACGACCGGTCGGCGGCGTCGAGCGCGGCGCGGAAGGCTTCATACGCCCGCGGGTCGAAGAGCACGAACCGGATCTCCTCGACCCGTGTCTCGGCGCCGAGTACCGCCCCGATCGCGACCGGAGCGGCTTCCTCGACGGGGTAGCCGTAGATCCCGGTCGAGATCGCGGGGAACGCGACGGTCCGCGCGCCGAGCTCGTCCGCGACCCGGAGGGCCTCGGTGTGGCACCGCGCGAGCAGCGGGGCGGGGTCGTCGTGCTCGACGTACCGAGGCCCGACCGTGTGGATCACCCATCGCGCGCGGAGCTTGCCGGCCGTCGTCGCGACCGCCTCGCCGGTCGGCAGGCCGACGGGGTACCGCGTTCGACGGATCTCCTTGCACTCGGCGAGGATCTCCGGCCCGCCGCGCCGGTGGATCGCGCCGTCGACGCCGCCGCCGCCGAGGAGCCCGGAGTTCGCGGCGTTCACGAGCGCGTCAGCGTCGTCGTTGGTCAGGTCGCCGAGCACGAGGATCACCCGAGCCATGCGGGTATCGTAGCCGCGAGTCCATGGCCGACCTCGACCTCCTCGTGCTCGGGGACGCGAACCCCGATCTGGTGCTCACCGGCGACGTGCATCCCGCGTTCGGCCAGGCCGAGCAGCTCGTCGACGGCGCGAACCTCGTCGTCGGGGGGTCGGGCGCGATCATGGCGTGCGGCGCCGCGGCGCTCGGCCTGCGGACGGCGTTCGTCGGCATCGTCGGCGACGACGCGCTCGGACGGTTCATGCTCGAGGCGCTCGAGGAGCGGGGGATCGACACGACCGGGACCGCGGTCGACCTGTTCCGGCCGACCGGCATCTCGGTGATCCTGTCGAGCGGGGACGATCGCGCGATCCTCACCTCGACCGGGACGATCGGCGACCTGCGCGGCGAGCTCGTCGACGTCGAGCTGCTCGAGCGGGCCCGGCACGTCCACGTGAGCTCCTTCTACCTCCAGCGGGCGCTCCGGGGGGACCTGCCCGAGCTGTTCGACCGCGCGCACGCGGCCGGCGCCTCGACCTCGATCGACCCGAACTGGGACCCGGAGGAGGGATGGGACGGCGGCCTGCTCTCGCTCCTCGAGCGGACCGACGTGTTCCTCCCGAACTCGACGGAGGCCCGCGCGATCGCCGGCGTCGACGACGTCGACGTCGCCGCGGAAGCCCTCGCCGAGCACGGAGCCACGGTCGCCGTGAAGTTCGGCCGGGGCGGCGGGCTCGCGATCGCGGGGGAGGAGATCGCGCGGATCGAGGCGATCCCGATCGACGTCGTGGACACGACTGGCGCCGGCGACACGTTCGACGCGGGGTTCCTGGCCGGTCGGCTCGAGGGCCTGCCGCTCGAGCGGTGCCTCGCGCTCGCCGTCGCGTGCGGGTCGCTCTCGACGAGGGCGGTCGGAGGGACCGGGGCCCAGCCCTCGATGGCCGAGGCGCGCGCGGCGATGGAGGCGCGATGAGCGTCGGGACGCTCCTCGACATGGTCGAGCGCAACCGCGCCGGCGAGCGCGCCGGGATCTGCTCGATCTGCTCCGCCGACCGCTTCGTGCTCGAGGCGGGGATGGCTCAGGCCGCGCGCGACGGGACCAACGTGTGCATCGAGTCGACGTGCAACCAGGTGAACCAGTTCGGCGGCTACACGGGCATGACGCCGGCCGACTTCCGGACGTTCGTCGGCTCGGTCGCCGCCGATCGCGGTTTCCCTCCCGAGCGGATCGTGCTCGGCGGCGATCACCTCGGGCCGCACGTGTGGCGCTCCGAGCCCGCCGAGACCGCGATGGCGAAGGCCCGCGAGCTCGTGCGCGCATCGGTGTTGGCCGGCTACACGAAGATCCACCTCGACGCGAGCATGCGGTGCGCCGACGACCCCGAGGGTCCGCTCGATGAGCGGATCGTCGCCGGGCGCGCGGCCGATCTGTGCCGGGCGGCGGAGGACGCGCGGCGTGAGCTCCCCGCGAGCGCGCCGGCACCCGTCTACGTGATCGGGACCGAGGTCCCGATCCCGGGCGGCGAGCTCGCCTCGTCGTCGGCGCCCTCGGTCACCCGGGTCGAGGACGTCTCGCGCACGATGGAGATGACGGGCGAGGCGTTCGAGCATCGTGGTCTCGTCGAGGCATGGGAGCGGGTGATCGCGCTCGTCGTGCAGCCCGGCGTCGAGTTCGGCGACGCGGTCGTCTTCGACTACGACCCTGAGCGCGCCCGCGAGCTCGCGGCGTCGGCCACGCGATGGCCGCACCTCGTGTTCGAGGCGCACTCGACCGACTACCAGACGACCGACCGGCTCCGCCGGCTCGTCCAGGACCACTTCGCGATCCTGAAGGTCGGGCCGTGGCTCACGTTCGCGATGCGCGAGGGACTCTTCGCGCTCGAGCTGATCGAGCGTGATCTGCTCGCCGGTGACGCCGAGCCGTCACGCCTGCGCGACACGCTCGAGGCCGCCATGCTCGCCCACCCCGAGCACTGGGAGCCGTACCTGCGCGGCGACGAGCGCGAGCTCCGCCTCGCCCGCGCGTTCAGCCTCAGCGACCGCGCGCGCTACTACTGGCCGAGGCCCGAGCTCCGCGAGGCCGTCGGCCGGCTGTTCGCGAACCTCTCGAGCCGCGAGATCCCCCTCACGCTGCTCGGCCAGTACCTGCCGGTGCAAGCCGAGGCGGTGCGCGAGGGGATGCTGCGCGCCGAGCCCTCGGACCTGGTGCGCCACAAGGTGCTCGAGGTCCTGGATCGGTACGCCGCGGCGTGCGGAAAGCGCTGAGCCATCGAGCGCGTTGCGCCGGAAGGTGCCTCGACAGGCCTCCGTCCGCCCCCTACGATGCGGCTCGACCAGATCGGGGGGGAGAGGGCATGAGCGGGAGTGGAGCGCCGTGGGCCGGGCCCGTCGTCTCGCGACGTTCGTTCTTGCGGGCGGCAGGCGTGGGTGCGGGCGCGTTGTCGCTCTCGGCCGTGCTCGCCGCCTGCGACCGGAAGGCGGAGCAGACCGGTTCCCCGAAGGCGTACGACTGGTCTGCCCAGACGAAGGCGGGGACCGTCACCTTCGTGAACTGGCCGCTCTACATCGATCAGGCGAAGGTGAACGGCGAGGTCGTGCATCCGACGCTTCAGGCGTTCACCGACGCCACGAAGATCGACGTGCAGTACGAGGATCTGATCCAGGACTACGGGTCGTTCTTCGGCAAGATCGAACCGCAGCTCCACGCCGGCCAGACCACGGGCTACGACCTGTTCGTGATGGGGTACCCGAAGTGGCTCCCGCTCATGATCTCGCGCGAGTTCCTGATCCCGCTCGACCACTCCTTCCTGACGAACTACGAGCGGCACGCGGGGCAGAAGTACAAGGAGGCGCCGTACGACCCGGGGAACCGATGGTCGATCCCCTACCAGTCCGGCATCACGGGTATCGGCTACAACGTCGAGATGACCGGCCGCGAGATCTCGAGCATCCAGGAGCTGTTCAACCCGGAGTTCGAGGGCAAGGTCGGCATGTTCCGCGACACCGAGGACACGCCGAACATGGCGCTCATCGCGAGCGGCGTGAACCCGCCGGACGCGACCGAGGCCGACTGGCAGAAGGCCGCCGACCTGCTGATCAAGCAGCGCGACGACGGCATCGTCCGCCAGTACTTCGGCCAGGGATACATCGGCGCGCTCCAGAGCGGCGAGATCGCGCTCACGCTCGCGTGGTCGGCCGACGTGCTGCAGTCGATCAACCAGGGGTACGACAACCTCCGATTCATCGTGCCCGACGAAGGTGGGCTGCTGTGGACCGACAGCATGGTCATCCCGATCGGCGCCGAGCATCCCGTCGACGCGATCACCCTCATGGACTTCTTCTACCGGCCGCAGATCGCCGCGATGCTCACGTCGTGGATCCAGAACGTCTCGCCGGTCCCCGAGGCGCAGCAGATCCTGCGCGACCAGAACGACCCGGTCGCCGACAACCCGCTCGTGTTCCCGACCGAGGAGATGTACGGGCGGATGCGCGGGTACCGCGTCCTCGAGGGCGGGGAGCAGGATCGGTGGGACGAGCTGTTCCTCGCGATCTACCAGGCGTAGGCGCGTGACGACCCTCGGCGGGTGCCTGTCGGTCCGGGACGGCCATCTGTTCGTCGAAGATCGCGACACGGTCGAGCTCGCGCGGCGGTTCGGCACCCCGATCCACGTGGTCTCCGAGGATCAGTTGCGGCGCAACGCCCGGCGGTTCGTCGAGGCATTCGGCTCGCGGTGGCCCGAGGGCCCGGTCCACGTCCTTCCCTCGATCAAGGCGAACTTCACGCTCGCCGTGCGGCGGATCCTCACGCAGGAGGGGCTCGGGTGCGACACCTTCGGACCGGGCGAGCTCGACGCGGCGCTGCGGTGCGGCGTCGAGCCCTCGCTCATCTCGGTGAATGGCTAGGCGAAGTCCCGCGCGCTCGTCGAGCGCGCGGTGGCGGCCGGCGCGCGCATCACCCTCGACAGCGTGCGCGAGATCGACCTCGCGCGCGACGCGGCTCGGCGGCTCGGCACGCGGGCGACCATCCGGTTCCGCCTGCGACCCGACTACCGCGATCTCGAGATGACGAGCGAGTTCGCCGAGGACGACGTCCCGATCCGTGCGTTCGCCCGCACCTACAAGCCCGGGATCCCGACCGTCGACCTGCTCGAGGCCGGGCTGGCGGCGCTCGGCGCAGAGGAGCTCGACGTGAGCGGCGTGATGGCGCACCTCGGGCGGCATCACCACGACCCGGCGATGTGGCGTGGCATGGTCCGCGGGTTCGTCGCGACGCTCGCCGAGCTCTCGGCGGCCTGGGGCGGGTGGCGGCCGCGCGAGATCGATCTCGGCGGTGGGTTCACGTCCCCGCGCGATCCGACCGGCCGAGCCCTCCGCCGGG
>JBLNAW010000216.1:0-4743 GCA_050259555.1 Solirubrobacterales bacterium | reverse complement strand
TCGAGATGATCCGGCTCACCCACTGGTCGTTCCCAGAGATGAACGAGGCGTTCGGCTTCGATCTCGAGCGCTACGTGTTCTTCGGTGGGTACCCGGGTGCGGCCCCGCTCGTGCGAGACCGCGATCGGTGGGCCCGGTACATCCTGGACTCCCTGGTCGAGACGACGGTCAGCGGGATCGAGAAGTTGCGCTTCAGGTGCCGGCCCGAGACCCGGCGCCACGCGAGCAGCGGACAGGTACCGAGCAGCGCCACGAGGATCACCGCGAGCGGCGCCATCAGCGAGTTGAAGAACGGCTGGCCGACCGAGACCTCGACGCCTCGCACGGCCTTGCTGACGATCGGGTAGATCGTCCCCCAGAGCACGACGATCGTCATCGCGACGAAGAGCAGGTTCGTGAGGAGGAACGAGGCCTCGCGCGAGACGACCGAGCCGATCCGCCCGCTCGCGCGGAGCGCCGGCAGCCGCCAGACGATGAGCGCGGTCCCGACCGCGATCGTGAGGAACGTGAACCCGATCAGGAGCGGGCCCATCGTCGACTCGGCGAACGCGTGGACCGAGGAGATGATCCCTGAGCGCGTGAGGAACGTTCCGAAGATCGAGAGCGCGAACGCGCCGATCGCGAGCGCGAGGTTCCAGACGCGGAGCATCCCCCGCTTCTCCTGCACCACGACCGAGTGCAGGTACGCCGTCCCGAGCAGCCAGGGGAGCAGGCTCGCGTTCTCGACCGGGTCCCAGGCCCAGTAGCCGCCCCATCCGAGCTCGACGTACGCCCAGCGCGCCCCGAACAAGATGCCGGCGGTGAGCAGGATCCACGCCCAGAGGGTCCAGCGGCGGACCGAGCGGATCCAGCGGTCGCCGAGGCGCCCGGTCGCGAGCGCGCCGATCGCGAACGCGAACGGCACCGTGAAGCCGACGAACCCGAGGTACAGCGCGATCGGGTGCACCCACTGCCCGTAGTTCTGGAGCAGCGGGTTCAGGCCCTGGCCGTCCGCGGGCGCGACCGGCAACGTGCGGAACGGGTTCGCGTAGAAGGTGACGAGGACGATGAAGAACGCGAGGACGACGCCGAGCGTGACCGTCACCCACGGCATCAGGTCCCGGTTCTTGGCGCGGTTCTGGAAGATCACCCCGGCGCCGACGAGCGCGAGCGACCACGCCCACAGCAGGAGCGAGCCGGCCTGGCCGGCCCAGAACGCGCCCACCGTGTAGAAGCCGTCGAGGTCCTTGCTCGTGTACTGCGCGACGTACTCGACGCGGAAGTCCTTGCGGACCAGGAGCACGATGAGCGCGGCCGAGGCGACCGAGAGCGCCACGGCCGCGGCCTTCATCGCGCCCTCGGCGCTGCGGACCGGCTCCTCGCGGCCGCTCCTCGCGCCGCCGATGCCGACGACGACCGCGTAGCCCGCCGAGATCAGCGCGAGGAGGAGGGCGAAGTTACCGAGCAGCGTCACGGCCCCTCCTCCCGAGCTTGCGCTCCTGTGCGAAGAGCCACAGGACGTACAGGCCGTAGAGGACCGCCGCGCCGACGTAGGCGACGATCAGGTATCCGGTGCTGTTGGTCATCGGGCCACCCCCTCGAGCTCGCGCTGCGCGCGCAGGCGGGCGACGGAGCGGCGCACGGACAGCAGGTACAGGAACAGGAACGTGAACGTCGCGATCCCGACGAGCAGCGTGACGAGCATCTTGGCGGGCAGGTCGCCGCCCTCGACGACGAACTGCGTCGGGTGCTCGGAGCGCCACCAGCGCGCCGAGAGGTAGACGATCGGCACGTCGAGGAAGCCGACGATGCCGAGGACCGCCGAGAACTTCGCGCGGCGGACCGGCTCGGGCACGTAGCCGCGGAGCACGATGTAGGACAGGTAGATCAGCCAGAGCATCAGGAAGCTCGTGAGCCGCGGGTCCCACGTCCAGTAGACGCCCCACACCGGCCGGCCCCACAGCGGGCCGGTCACCAGGACGCCGGTCGTGAAGATCACGCCGACCTCGGCCGCCGAGGCCGCGGTGTCGTCCCAGGTCCGCTTGCCGGTCGCGAGGAACGCGATGCTCGCGACGAACACGACGAAGAACGCGAGGAACCCGATCCACGCGCTCGGCACGTGGATGTAGAAGATCCGCTGGGCGGCGCCCTGGTTCGCGTCCTCGGGCGCGTAGAAGAAGGCCATGCCGAGCAGGATCGGGAGCATCACGAGGGTCGCGATGCCCCACACTCGCCGCCGGGACCTGCTCGAGGGCCCGGCGATCGCGTCGGGACGGAGCTCCCCCACCGGCTGTTGCTGCGCATCCGTCTTCACGTCGTTCACCTCACTCTTCCGTCACGAACTGGAACGTCACGAGAGCGACCAGCAGGAACAAGGCGTCGTAGCCGACGAGCAGGAGCAGCCACGACAACGTCCCGTCGGCCATGCCGCCCGAGAACCCGGCCTCGCTCACCTTCACGGCGGCGACCATCGCGGGCACGGACACGGGCATCACGAGCAGCGGCAGGATCGCCTCTCGGCCGCGGGTGTTCACGGCCATCGCCGCGAACAGGGTGCCGATCGTCACGAGCCCGAGCGTTCCGAGGAACGCGCCGAGGACGACCAGCCACGTCCCGGCTCCCGGGTGCAGCTGGAGCAGGACGATGAACACGGGCAGGATCACGAGCTCCACGAGGAACGTGAAGCCGAGGTTCGCGAACAGCTTGCCGAGGAAGACGGCCTCGCGCGGCGCCGGCGAGACGAGCAGCCCCTCGAGGCACGCGTCCTCCTTCTCGGTCGCCATCGAGCGCCCCATGCCGAGGAGCGCGGCGAACAGGAAGGCCATCCACAGGACGCCGGCGGCCACGCCCTCGCGGCCCTCGCCCGTCGTGGGGAACGAGAAGCTCGCCATCACGACGACGAGGAGCACGAACAGCCCGACCGAGGCCACGACGTCGCGCGTCTTCAGCTCGAGCCGCAGGTCCTTGCCGGCGATCGCGAGCGCGGGGGACATCCAGCTCATCGGTGGGCCTCCGCGCGGAGCAGCTCGAGGTAGGTCTCGGCCATCTCGTCGGTGCCGCCCTGGATCGGCTCGTCGAGCGCGATCCGCCCGCCCGAGAGCACGAGCAGGCGCCGCGGCCCGGACAGGGCGCGCACCACGTCGTGCAGGGTGAGCATCAGGATCCGCTCGGGCGTCGCGAGCTCCTCGAGCAGCTCGGACAGCGAGGCGGCGGCCGCCTCGTCGAGCCCGGTGTAGGGCTCGTCGAGCAAGATCACGGCCGGGTCGTGGAGGAGCGCGCGGGCGAGCGCCACACGTTGCCGGGTACCGCGGGAGAGAGCGCGGACCGGCTTGTGGGGCCCAGGGGTAACGTCGAGGCGCTCGACCGCGCGCTGGACGGCCCCCCTGGGATCAGGGAGACCGAAGAGCTTGGCGTGGAACCGGAGGTTCTCCTCGGTGGTGAGGTCGGCGTAGAGCATCGTCTCGTGCGAGACGACGCCGACGAGGGCCCGCAGCTTCGGGCCGGCCTTGCGCATCTCGATGCCGGCGATCGTCACGCTGCCCGCGGTCGGGGCCGCCAGGCCCGAGATCACCTTCAGGAGCGTGGTCTTGCCGGCGCCGTTCGCGCCCATCACGGCGACGAAGGAGCCCTGCGGCACCTGGAGGTCGACGTGGTCGAGCGCGAGCTGAGCCCCGAACGCCTTCGAGACCTGCCGAAGGGCGATCCCGAGCTCGGGGCGGCCGTCCACGGCTACTGGCTCTCCGTGGTCTTCGCCTGGAACTTCGACGGGCACTTCGCGAACAGCTGGTCCGCGTGGAACACGCCGTCGGCGCCCATCGCGCCCTCGACGACGGCCTCGCCCTCGTCCTTGAGCGTGTCGGGTCGCGGTCCCTCGTACTCGATCGGCACCGTCGAGGTGCCGTCGCTCACGGAGAACGAGACCGTGCCGCCCTCGACCTGGATGCTGCCGTCCACGACGTCGCCCGAGAGGCGGACGTGCTCGCCCGTCATCTTCAGCACTTCCGTGGGCGTGTGGTAATAGACGACCGAGTGCGTGAACATCGTGTACCCGACGGCGAACAGGGCCGCGAAGACCGCGAGCCCGAGCAGCACGAGCGGCAGCCGGCTCGGCTTGCGCTCGAAACCGTCAGGGGCGTCCATCTCGGGAAACCCGTACTCGTCGTTCTCGGCGATCCGAGGCATCTCTCCGTCCCCCTTCTCGCTGGTCAGAGGGCCGAAGCGCGGAAATCGGTGCGTTTTCGCCCTCTTAGGGGGAAATCGTCCGATACCGCCCTAAGGCCGGTAGGGGTCCGGTGACCCCCGACCCCCGGGCCGAAGGTCCACTGCCGAGCCCTCACCCTGGTGGGAACGTCCCCGACATGGGAGTCGATCGGTCCGAAATGGAGCCCCGCGCCGAGGACGGCGGCACCCCCTCCGAGGACGAGATCGCGGTGAACGACCCGGTCGAGCCTGCCGAGGGCGCCGAGCCTGTTGCACCTGCAACGACGGACCTCGCGGCCGACGACGACCTGTTCGGGCAGGCGGAGACCGGCGCGCCGGCTCCAGGGGGCCGGGGCAGGGGCTTCCTCGTCGGGGCGATCGTGCTCGGGCTCGCGCTGGCGGTCGTGTGGGTGGCGATGGCGGCCCGCAACGGGGGCGGCCTTGGGCAGGACCCGTTCGGCCGCGCCGCGCCCGATTTCGAGCGCGCGCTGCTCGGCGGCGTCGGCGAGAACAGCTGGGCGCTGCCGAAGGGCGGCGGCGGGGACGGGAAGGCCTCGACGCTCG
>JBLNAW010000215.1:0-4193 GCA_050259555.1 Solirubrobacterales bacterium | reverse complement strand
CCCGACACCGGGCTCCAGTGCGTGTGCACGAGCAGGCGCTCGGGCACGACGCGCACGATCGTCCCCTTGTCCTCGTACGGCCTGCCCTGGTACTCGCCTCGATGCACGATCGGGCTGCCCTCGGCCCAGTCGGTCTCGGTCTCGACGCCGAAGAACCAGCGGCGGATGAGTTCGGGATCGGTCAGGGCTTCCCAGACCGCCGAGGGCGGTGCCGAGATCGTGATCGAGACCTCGGTCGTGAGCTCGTGCGGCATGCCCTTGAGGCTACCGTGCCCACACGGAACCCGGTCTCAGCGCTTGTCAGGATCGTCTCGGTCCGGGAGGGTGGGTCGCCGTGGAGGGTCACGGCGTCGACCTGTATTGGCTCCCGCTCGGGGCCGGCGGCCACTTCGTCCGGCTGAACGGGCGCGTGTACGAAGGGATCCACGCGTGGCGCGAGCGCCGGCGAGCGTTCGACCTGTATCACTCCGCCCTCCAGGTGTACGTCCCCGAGGGTCGGTTCGTCATCGAGACCGCATGGCCGATCCCCGATGCCGATCGAGCGTCGCGCGGCGTCGTCGTGGAGGGCCCGGTCCTCACCCGGCGGGCCGCGGGCCTCCGGATGCTCCGGTACGAGGTCCGCCGCTGGCGGGAAGGGGTCATCCCCGACATCGGCGACGCGGTGGCGAGCCCGCAGCGCCTCTCCGACGACGTGGACCTCGCCCATCGGGTGCTCGACCTCGCGCCCCGGGTGCCCGCGCCGATCTGGGGCCGGGACGAGCTTCGGACGGGGGACATGTGGAACTCGAACTCCGTGATCTCGTGGCTCCTCGCTCGGAGCGGTATCGCGATGGAGGCGATCCGACCCCCCGTGGGCGGTCGAGCTCCGGGCTGGGATGCCGGGCTCGTCATCGCCCGTCGTTGAACGTGGCCTCGCGAGGGTGCCCGCCTTCAGTTCAGCAGTCGGTCGCGGCGGCGAACGCCTCGCAGAGCTCGCGCATCCGGGCGGACGAGAGTGCCCCTAACCGTCGCGCGAGCATCGCGCGGGGGAAGACGGTCGTGGCGTCCAGCGTGGCGACGCACTCGGTCGGGAGTCCCTCGTCGGGGCCGAGGGGCACCTCGGTCGGGATGCCCCGGATGGTTCGGGTGACCGGCGTGACGAGGATCGCCCGCAGAACCGGGATCGCCTCGTCGCGGGTGAGAACCACGAACGGTCGGCCCTTCGCGTCGGGCGTCTCGCCCCACCAGACCTCGCCTCGAGCCGGGAGCGTCACCAGGGCTCTTCCTGGATCGAGGCGATGGCGGCCGCGGTCGCCGCGGCCACCTCGGCATCCGTCTGCGGGATCGCGGCGTATCCCTCGACGATCCGATCGCCGATCTGGCGGCGCCGCTCCGCGTCGAGCAGGCCCTCGACGGCTGCCCGGACCGCTTCCGCCCGGGTGGCGAACCGGCCCGAGGCCACCAGCTCGTCCAGGTCGCGAGCCAGCTCGTCGCTCATCCTGATCGCGAACTGCTCTGGCACGCCCGCCACGGTAGCACGCTGGGATGCAGTATGGGATGCAGGACGGGTCACGGGGAGCACCATACGCCCGTCGATGACATCCGACGTGAGGCCGCGAGCTCAGGCGCGCACGCGGAGCTCGGTGAGGCCCCGGAGCACGAATCCGGGCTTCCAGACGGGCTCGCGCACGAGCTCGAGGTTCGGCAGGCGCTCGAGCACCGTGCCGAAGGAGACCACCATCTCCTGGCGGCCGAGCGGCGCGCCGAGGCAGAAGTGGATCCCCGCCCCGAACGTGAGGTGCGGGTTCGGCTCGCGCGCCAGGTCGAGCTCGTCCGGACGGTCGAACGCCTCGGGGTCCCGGTTCGCCGAGGCGAACAGCAGGCCGAGCTCGGCGCCGCGCGGGATCCGTACGCCGTGAAGCTCGACGTCCTCGAGCACCCAGCGCTCGAACATCGGCGCCGGCGTATCGAAGCGCAGGAGCTCCTCGATCGCGCTCGGCAGGAGCGCGCGGTCCTCGCGCAGGCGCTCGAGCGCGCCCGGCGTGCGGAACAGCGTCCACCAGCCGATGCCCGTCGCGTTCACGGTGGCCTCGTGGCCGGCGTTCAGCAGCAGGACGCACGTGCCGACGAGCTCGTCCTCGGTCAGTCGCTCGCCCTCGTCGAGCACGAGCGCGAGCTGCGAGACGAGGTCCTCACCGGGGTGCCCGCGCCGCTCCCGCGCGAGCGTCCGCAGGTACTCCGAGAACTCACCGCTCGCGCGGATCGAGTCCTGCTGCATCTCGACCGAGGGGTTCAGCTCGTACATCTTGCAGATGTCGGCCGACCATGGGCGGAGCAGGTGGCGGTCGGCCTCGGGCACGCCGAGCATCTCGGCGATCACGGTGACGGGCAGCGGCTCGGCGACCTCGGCGAGCAGGTCGAACTCGCCCACGCCGGCGACCCGGTCGACGAGCTCGTCGGTGATCGCCTGCACGCGCGGTCGCAGACCCTCGACGTACTTCGGCGTGAACGCCTTCGAGATCAGTCGCCGAACCCGCGTGTGATCCGGCGGCTCCATGTCCAAGATCCCCGCGTTGATGAGGTTCCAGAACGGGTCGTGCCACTCGGGCGGATCGGCGTGTCCCATCTCGGCATGCGTGGCCTGGTGCAGGTACGTCCGCCCGAACCGCCGGTCCCGAAGGAGCGCGTTCACGTCCGCGTACCGCGAGATCAGGTAGTGGTCGGTCACGTCGTCGTACCGCACCGGGGCGTGCTCTCGAAGGTGCGCGTACACGGGGTAGGGGTCGGCGACGAACCCCAGGTCGTCCGGCGCGAACCGCAGGTTGCCGGCCGTCTCTGCCATGGGCAGCGAGTGTAGGGCTGATCCGGTCGAGCCGGGGCGACCGACGCGAGCCGTCCTCGCTCCGTTTGACGATTCAAGCGAATCCTTGAAAATATCGAGTCGTGGTCGACCGAGAGGCGAAGCGGGCGCTATTCGACGAGCTGGCGCGGCTCGGCAAGGCGGTGGCGAGCGGACGTCGCGTCGAGGTGCTCGACATCCTCGCGAATGGACCTCGCAGCGTTGAGCGGCTCGCGGAGCACCTCGGGCTGTCGGTGGCGAACACGAGCCAGCACCTCCAGGTGCTCCGCCGCTCCGGGCTCGTGGCCTCGCGCAGGGAGGGGACCTCGGTCATCTACCGGCTCGCCGCCCCGGAGGTCTTCACGTTCCTGCAGGCGCTGCGCGGGGCCGCGAGCGCCCGCCTCGCCGATGTGGGGCGCCTCGCCGAGGCGTACCTGGGCGATGGCGACCCCGAGCCGCCGCTCACCCGATCCGAGCTCGCCGCTCACCTCCGCAAGAAGGACGTGGTCGTGGTCGACGTGCGGCCGCGCGAGGAGTACGCGGCTGGCCACCTGCCCGGCGCGATCTCGATACCGATCGACGAGCTGCCGAAGGCCCTCCGCCGCCTGCCGAAGGACAAGGAGATCGTCGCGTACTGTCGCGGCCCTTACTGCGCGTACTCGCATACGGCGGTCGCGCTGCTCCGCCGTCGCGGCTACCGCGCCCGTCGCCTCGAGGACGGGCTCCCCGAGTGGGCCGCGGAAGAGCGGCCTCTCACGGCCGAGCCGGAGTGACCCTGGGTCGCTTCGACGTTATGTTCAAGTATTCGCTTGACAAATAGAGAACCCCGGGGATAGCCTCCGCTTCGAGGCCTCGCACGATCCGACCAGCAAGGTGGTGCCCGCGAAGGAGGGTTCGCGATGGCGACCATCGATGTGCAGCACACCCGCGAGGAGGGGGCCGTGTCGGCGCTCCGGACGGGCAGTTGGCTGATGACCGTGTCGGCGCTCGGCTTCGTCGGCTACGCGGCGGTCTTCTTCATCCGCAACTTCACGGACAGCTTCCTCGAGCTCGGGATCGGCCCGAACGAGGTGAACGTCGGCAGGGCACAGATCGAGGGGTTCAGCCCGTCGCTCATGGAGTACATCGGGCATCTGCAGATCGCGCTGTCCGGGTTCATCGCCGCCACGGCGATCGCCGCCCTGTTCCTCATCGGGTACGGCGTGCGGCGCGGTCAGCTCTGGGCGTGGGTCGGCGCCGTCCTCGCACCCGTCGTCGGGCTCGGCGTCGCGTTGCCGGCGCACTACCCGAACCACTTCGACACGCTGGGACACCTCGGCCCCATCTACCTGGCCACCGCGATCTACGTGGTCGGGGCGCTCATCGCCCTGCGCCC
>JBLNAW010000214.1:0-5409 GCA_050259555.1 Solirubrobacterales bacterium | reverse complement strand
GAAGTCCCGCTCGCCGGTCGAGGGATCCTGCGTCGTGACCACGCATCGCGGGACAGGGTCGCCGACGAGCAGGACGACCCCGCCGACGCGCACCCGCCGTGCGGACCACGCGTCCTCCTCGTGGGGGCCGAGCCCATCGATCTCGACGGTCATGCGGAAGCGGGCGGGATCGAGCGGCCCCTCGGAGGCTCCCCGCCGGGCGAGCTCCTCGACGGAGGCGAGCGACACGAGCGTGATCGGGCGGACATCGTTGCCGTCGCCGGAGCGCTCGACCCGCGCGAGGCGCAAGCTCCTGCCGGCGTAGCGCGAGAGGGGTTCGGTCCACGGCCCGTCGATCACGTGCGCGGTGACGGGCCGGCCCCAGAAGTTGACCTCGAGCGCGGTGCCGTCGGCCGCCGCGGGTCCCTGCACCTGGATGCCGTCGGGGAAGCGCATGCGCAGGGTGTCGGCCGCGGCGTCGTGGTCGGCCCGGATCCGAACGAGCGGTCCGAGCTTCGAGCCGCCGAAGAGCCTCCCGTCTTCGTCGAGGAAGAAGAACTCCCGGTTCCCGACGGCGCCCCACCGTTCGATGCGGATCCGGTCGGGGTGATGGAGAGCGGTGGACTTCACCGGCGTGACGTTGAGACGGGCGACGGTCGGCATCGTGAGACCACGCTATCAAGCGACACGGTGGAGCCATCGTGACCGGCCGGCGAGCGGTCGATCAGGCGCCACCCCGCATCTCGCTGCGTGGAACCCGCGCCGTGAGCGGCAGGCAGACGCGGAACGAGGCGCCGCCGCCCTCCCGTTCCTCCACCCAGGCGCGACCGCCGTGCAGCTCGGCGAACCGTGCGACGAGCGCCAGGCCGACGCCGACCCCGGGGGAGTGTTCGGGCGCCTCGGGGCCTTGGCGGAAGGCCTCGAAGATGTGCTCGCGGTGTTCGGGAGCGACCCCGGGCCCCTCGTCCTCGATCGCGATGAGCACGTCGTCGTCGTTCGGGAGGACGCGGACCCAGATCCGCGCCTCGGCGGGGGTATGTCGCACGGCGTTCGCGAGCAGGTTCTCGACGATGCGCTCGACCTTGGCCGCGTCCACCTCGGCCCAGACCTGTGGCGCCTCGACCTCGACGCGCCGGTTCGCGGTGAGGTCGGACTCGCCGACGAGGTGCGTCACGAGGGAGCCCACGTCGGTGAGCGCGAGGCTCGGCTCGACGATGCCGCGCGAGAGCCGGTCGAGGTCCAGCAGGTCGTTCACCATGCGATCGAGCTTGCGGGCGTTCGCCGCGATCCGGCTCACCATGTCCTTCGCGTCCTCGGGGGGGAGCTCGAGATCCTCCCGCTCCAAGGTGACCGCCATGCCGAGGATCGCGGCGAGGGGGGTGCGGAGGTCGTGCGAGACGGCCTGCAGGAACGTGTTCTTCATGCGGTCGATCTCGCGGAGCTGTGCCGATTCCTCCCGCTCGACCTCGAGCGCGCGCTCGAGCTCCTCGGCGCGCTTGCGCACGGTGATGTCGACCCACACGCCCTGCCAGAACCTCGGGCGCCCGCCCTCGTCGCGGATCAGCGCGGCGCGGTCGTTCACCCACACGATCCTCCCGTCGCGCGCGAGCATCCGGTACTCGATGTCGTAGGGGCCCTGCGTGCGCTCGGCCTCGTCGGCGGCGCGAAGGACGCGCTCGCGATCGTCGGGATGGACGAGCGTCGGCCAGAGCGGTTCATCCCTCGTGAGCTCCTGCGGTGTGTAGCCGAGCAGCGCCTCGACCTGCGGGCTGAAGTACATCGAGGTGGGCGGGCCTTCGGAGCCGGTCGCGTCGATGTAGGTGACGACGGGCGTCTCCTCCACCAGCGCTCGGTACCTGGCCTCGGCCTCGCGGAGCTGCTCCTCCGCGGACTTGCGCTCGGTGACGTCGGTCATCACGCCCTGCCAGAAGGACGGGACGCCCTGGGCGTCGCGCATGAGGATCGCCTCGTCGCGGAACCAGACGGCCTGCCCGTCCCTGGTCAAGATCCGGTACTCGGCGGAGAAGGGCTCGAGGGTCCGGTCGCTTCGCTCGTTGAGCTGGCGGATCCGGTCGCGGTCCTCAGGGTGGACGAACCGGAGCCAGTGCCCCGAGTCGCCGTGCCACTCCCTCGGCTCGAAGCCGAGCGCGCGGACCTGGGGGCTCACATAGGTGAGTCCTCCCTCGTCGTCGCGCACCGACTCCGTGTAGAAGATCGCGGGCATGTTCTCGACGAGGCCCCGGTAGCGTGCCTCCGAGACGTCCGCGCGCTCGTCGGCTCGGTGTTGCTCGCTCATGTCGAACATCACGCCCTGCCAGAACAGCGGCGTCCCCGACGGGTCGCGGATCAGGACGGCCTCGTCGTGGATCCAGACCGTACGGTCGTCCTTGGCGAGCACCCGGTACTCGGCGGCGAAGCGCTCGGACGTGTGCTCGATGCGGCGGTACGCCTCGCGGACGACTGGGAGGTCGTCGGGGTGCAGGTGCCGGATCCACGCGGTCGGGTCGACGAGCCACTCGTCCGGGCGGAAGCCGAGGACCGCCTCGATCCGCGGGCTCACGTAGAGCATGTGGCTCGGCTCTTCGCCCTCCTCGATGCTCCTCAGGTACACGATGCCCGGGAGCTGCTCGACGAGGTTCCGGTACCGCTGCTCGAGATCGGAGCGGCGCTCCTCGGCGAGCTTCTGCCGCGTGATGTCCACCATCAGACCCCGGACGACCGTCGGGTGGCCCTTCATGTCGGTGACCGTGTGGCCGATGTCCCGGAGCCACACCGCCGAGCCGTCACGGTGGAGGAAGCGGTACTCCATGTCGTGCGGCCGTGCGTCGGTCACCCCCGCCATGAACTGCGCGATCGCGGGGGCGCGGTCGTCGGGATGGAGGTGGTCGGCCCAGAAGCTCGGCTCGTCGATCCAGAGCTTCGGCGGGTAGCCCAGCATGTCCCAGGCGCGCTCGCTCACGAAGGTGAACCTGCCGGAGGCGGCGTCGGCCTCCCAGACCACCGCGTCGAGGTCGGCGAGCAGCGATCTCAGGCGCCGGAGCTCGGCTCCGGGGGTCGAGATCGTCACTGGTTGGAGCGCCGAGGGGACGGCATCACCCGCAGATGCTAGCCCCTATCCGGCGGCCGCCCCGCCATCCGCACGCGGATCGGTCCCGGCTCGGAAGGTGCCGTCGGATCCCACCACGATGAGGTGTGCGTGGCCGACGTCCTCGCTGCCGTCCTCGAGCTCGTCGACGCGGAAGCCGGCTCGCGTGAGGGCCTCGCCCACGCGCTCGGCGGCCGAGCGCTCGGCGACGACGAACGGGTCGGGGCCGACCGGGTCCATCGCGCCGGCGAGCCAGCGAGGCTCGGCCACGGCCTCGGCGGGGGAGCGGCCGAGCTCGAGGGCGCGCACGAGCGACATCATGTTGATCTGCGGGTGCGCCGAGCCACCCATCGTGGCCGAGATCGCCGCCAGCCGGCCATCGCGGTGCGCCATCACCGGCATGAGCGTGTGGGCCGGCAGCTTCCGAGGCTCGAGGACGTTCGGGTGCGCCGGGTCAAGGACGAACCCACTCCCCCGACCCTGGGCGACGATCCCGGTGGAGGGCTCGAGGATCCCGGCGCCGAAGCCCGGCCCGAGGCTCTGGATCAGGCAGACCGCGTAGCCCTCGGCGTCGGCGGTCGCGAGCCCGACGGTCCCGCCCGGCGAGCCCGGCACGGCGTCGACCGCGACCGGACGCCCTGTGCGCACCACGTCGGACAGGGCCGCGATGTGGCCGTCGTCCAGCAGCGCATGGGGGTGGACCCGCATGTGCTCGGGGTCGGCGAGGTAGTGGTCTCGGTCGAGGGAGGCTGCGCGGAACAGCAGCGCGAGTGTCCCGGCATCCGGCCCGAGCGGGTCGGGATCGATGCCGAGGTGCTCGACCGCCGCGAGGATCTCGAGCAGCACGAAGCCCTGGGACGTCGGAGGGGCCACGCGGACGTCGAGGTCCCGGTAGCGACCGATGAGCGGGGCGAGGGTGGTCGCCTCGTGGCCGGCGAGATCCGAAGGCTCGATCGGGACGCCGGCCTCGCGGAGACCACGTGCGAACCGCTCGCCGATCTCGCCGCCGTAGAGCGCATTCGGGCCCTCGGCGGCGAGTGCGGCGAGGGTCGCTCGGAGGGTGGGCTGCACGAGGATCGCTCCCTCGGGCAGCGGCGGGCCGTCGGGGTAGAACACCGAGGACAGGCCCGGATCGGCCGGGAGGCCCCGATCCACCCCCCACGCGAGGGTGTCCGCGAGCGAGTGCGCGACCGGCACGCCGGACGCATGCGACACGGCGGCCTCGAACAGGTCCGGCCACGCGAGCCACGCGCCCCGGCGGTGCAGGGCCCACCAGCCGCCGACCGCGCCGGGCACCGTGACGGTGAACGGTCCGCGCTCGGGCATCGAGGTGCCGTGGGCGGCTCGGACGGCGTCGGGATCGATCCTCCGCGAGGACGGCCCGGTCGAGTTGATCGCGACGACGTCGCCCTCGGGGCGTTGGACGAGCGCGAACAGGTCGCCGCCGACCCCGCACATGTGCGGGTAGACCACCGCGAGCGTCGTCGCGGCCGCGATCGCCGCGTCGATCGCGTTGCCGCCGGCCTCGAACGCCGAACGGGCGGCATCCGTCGCCGCGACGTGCGGCGTCGCGACCGCATACCGCGATCCGCTCCCCGAGAGCTTCCGCTCGCTCATCCCGCGCTCCTCGAGGCTCGAGGGCGTGGGCTCACGGCTGCGCGAGGACGATCCAACCGGCGACCGTGACGACGACCATGAGCGTGAGCGTGACCCAGCCGGCGACCGCGACCCATCTCTTCAGTCCAACACGCGCGATCCGGAAGTCGGTGGGCTCGCCCCCGTGCATCGCGACCAACACGTCGATGTTCTCGGCCGCCTCTCCGGCGGTCCCGAACAGCCCGACCCGTCGCCAGTCACCATCCGGGTCCCGGCGTTCGACGGCGAACCTCGAAAGGCGGTCGCGGAGCGACCGGTCCATGTCCAGGGACCTCGGGTCGAGCCGTGCGGGCATGCCGCCCAAGCCCATGCCACGCAGCGTAGGGGTCGGCGGGTACGTGTGCAAACCTGCGTCCGGTCTCAGCCTCGGAGCGTGAGTCCACGGTAGCCGTCGGCGAACCCGGCGGCGCGCAGACGCTCGGCGTGCGGGCTCTCGAGGGCGGCCGACCCGTCGATCCGCTGGAGCTCGATCTTGCGGAGACGCCCGTCCTTCACGAGTGCGGCGAGCGCGTCGGGCCAGTCCGAGCCCTCGGCGGCCGGGAACGTCGTGAGGGCCTCGAGCTGCGCCTCGGCCGCCTCGCCGATCCGCGCGTCGATGTCCTGCTCGCGGCTCGACAGGGTGGAGGTCTGCGAGTCGACCCTGCCGGCGAGCTGCCCCATGGCCTGGACGCCCTGCTGGACGTAGGACT
>JBLNAW010000213.1:0-3020 GCA_050259555.1 Solirubrobacterales bacterium | reverse complement strand
ACGGCCCACTCGGCGAGGCCGGTGCGGATCGAGATCGCCTCACCCGTCGAGCCGGCCGGCACGGTCGGCGCCTGGGTCGAGAGCCGCCGCAGCACCGCGTTCACGAACCCGCGCTGCCGCTCGGGCGCGAGGGCCACGGTCTCGGCCACGGCGGCGTGCGCGGGGATCCGGGTGTGGAGGATCTGGTACGCGCCGAGCCGGAGCGCCGCGAGCGCCTGGTGCGGGGTGGACTCCAGCGGACGATCGACGAGCCGGCCGAGCGCGTGGTCGAGCCCGAGCAGCCGCCGCAGCGTGCCGTACGCGAGCTCCGAGGCGAGCGCTGCGTCGCGCGAGGACAGGTGGGCGCGCTCGATCGTCGTGCGGAGCGCCAGGTTCGAGTACGCGTCGCCCTCGGTGACCCGGCGGATCACGTCGAACGCGACGGTCCGTGCGGTGGGTCTCGGTGAGCGAACGGGGTCGCGAGGGCTCGAGGTCCGTGGGGCGCGCTGCTGTCGTCTCGGCGGGCTCACCCGAGCCGCTCGCCGATTTCGGGACGGTGGCCGTTCACGAAGTCCCTGACGGACATCGCGCGCTTGCCGGCAGGTGCGACGACGAGCGGCAAGAAGCCTCCCTCGGCCGTCGCGACGACCACGCCTTCCTTCGCGACCTCGACGATCCTTCCGGGCTCGCCTTCGATCCCACCGACGGCCTCGGCCCGGAAGACCTTCAAACCCTCCTGACGGAACGTGGTCGTCGCGGCCGGCTCGGGGGCGAGCGCGCGCACGAGGTTCACGAGGAGCGCCGCCGGGTTCGTCCAGTCGAGCACGCGATCCGCGGGCCCGAACTTGGGGGCGAGCGTCGCGAGGCTCGGGTCCTGCGGCTTCGGCGCGACGGGACCCGCCGCCAGCATGTCGATCGTCTGCACGAGGAGCTCGGCCCCGATCTCCGCGAGGCGGGCGCCGAGCGTGCCCGCGTCGTCATCGGGCGAGATCGGCTCCTCGCGCTGCAGGATCACCGGGCCGGTGTCGAGCCCCTTGTCCATGACCATCGTCGTGACGCCGGTCCGTTCGAGCCCGGCGAGGAGCGCCGTCTGCACCGGCGCCGCACCCCGGAGTTCGGGCAGGAGCGAGAAGTGCAGGTTCACCGGCGCGATCGTGGGGAGGTGCAGCACGTTCGGCGTGAGGAGCTCGCCGTAGGCGACCACCGCGAGCACGTCGGGCACGGCCGCCGACAGGTCCTTGAACCCCGGTCCCGTCTTCACCGTGCTCGTCTGGATCAGCGGCAGGCCGAGGCGGTCCGCCTCGTCCGCGACCGCGGTCGGCGTGAGCTCGTTGCCGCGACCGGCGGGCTTCGGCTCGGCGGTGGCCACCGCGACGACGAAGTGCGCGGAGCGCGCGAGCGCGGCGAGCGACGGCACCGACCACGCGTCGTTGCCGAGGAACGCCACCCGGAGCGAACGGGTCTCGGTCATCGTCGCTCACCCCTTCCGGTGCTCAGAGATCGTGCTTGGCGCGCTCGAGCTCGATCTCGCGAAGCTGGCGCATCACGTCGCGCCGCCCGTCGTCGTCGAGCCGGTCGATGTAGAGCTTGCCGTACAGGTGATCGGTCTCGTGCTGGAAGATGCGCGCGAGGAGCCCCTCGGCGCGCAGCTCGAACGCGGTGCCGCCGAGGTCGAGCCCGCGCAGGCGCACCGTCAAGGCCCGAGGCGTCGCGTGGTACGGGCCGGGGATCGACAGGCACCCCTCGTCGATCTCGTCCTGCCCGTCGAGATCCGAGAGCTCGGGGTTCGCGACGAAGCCCTTGCGGCCGTCGCCGTCGTCGTAGACGAAGAACCGCAGGCCGATGCCGACCTGGTTCGCGGCCAGCCCGACGCCGGGCGCCTCGTACATCGTCTCGAACATGTCGTCGGCGGTGCGCCGCAACCAGGCGTCGAACACCTGCACCGGCTTGCACTCCTCACGGAGGACCGGGTCGCCGAGCGTGCGGATCGGAAGGAGCGCCATGGACACCTCGTGGTCGCCAACCCTGCGGGCCTACAGATGCGGCTCCGCCTCGACCCGGGTCACGACGCCGCGCTCCGCGAGCGCGCGCGCCGCTCGCCCGAAGGCCGCGACGCGGCCGGGCTCGAGCGCGAGCAAGCATACCGTCTGCTCCCCGAGCCCCGAGACGAGCAACGTCACCGGCTCGAGCGACCGGAGCTCATCCTCGAGCTCGGCCGTCCCGTGGACGCGGAACACCGCGGCGCCGACCGGGAACCCGGCCTGTGCCCGCCGGGCGATCTCGGCGCGGTGGAAGCGCTCGGGTCGGCCGGTGGCGAGCGCCTGCACCGCCGGATCGTTCGGCGAGCGCGTCTGCACGATCACGCGGCCGTTCGGCCTGGCCCACGCCGCCGCCTCGAACCACGACGCGAGCGCGCGCTCGACGGCGGAGAGCCCCGGCCGCCGAGCCGCGAGGTCCGCGTCCAAGATCCCCACCAGGTCGAGCCCGACCGGCCCGAAGTCCTTCACGGCCTCGACGCCGCCGACGAGCACCTCCGCCTCGGCGGGCGGTCTCGGCCGATCCTCGCTCCCGATCCGCGCCACCGGAACCGACGTCGCCCGTCGCGCCCACTCCTCCACCCGCTCGGCACCGCCCCGCGCGAGCCCGAAGTCGCTCGCCCCGCACGAGGCACACCGTCCGGCGGCCCCGCACACGGCGCACCGGACCGAGCCCTCCTCGGCCCGCAGCATCCCCCCGCACGCCGCGCACGCCGCCGGCTCTCCGCACGCCCGACACACCCTCGCGACGCCGTACCCGGGCAACGGCGAGTACAGGAACCCCCTCCGCACGCCCCGGAGCGCCTGCACGAGCCGGGACGCCCTCCCCTCCGGCCCCGGCGCCACCACCTCGACGGGCGGCCAGCGCCTCCCCCTCGGCGTCAGCTCGACCCGCTCGAGGACCGCGGTCTCCGCCGAGGGATACAACGAGGACATCACCACGACCGCCCCCTCGATCCGCCCCCGAGCGATCGCGACGTCCCGCACGTGGAAGTAGGGAGCCCG
>JBLNAW010000212.1:0-4870 GCA_050259555.1 Solirubrobacterales bacterium | reverse complement strand
CCCTCGTACTTGTTGCCGGGCTGGTACAGCGGGTGCGTGGGGTCCCAGTGCTGCCAGAACACGTGGTGGAGCCGGTCCGGGGCGATCTCGCACAGCATGAAGAAGTCCCACGGCTTGTTCGTCGCGAGGCGCCGGCCGACCTGGAACCGCCGCTCGGTCATCTTGAAGACCTGGTCAAGCGCGACGTCGTAGCCGGCGCGACGGAAGTCGGGGATGTCGAAGATGTAGTCGTTCTCGGGGCCGAGCTCCTCGACGATCTCGGTCTCCATCTCCTGCGGGTAGGCCCATCGTTCGGCCGAGGGCGGGGTGAGGAAGCACCCGACGCGCCAGCCGGGGAAGGTCTTCGGGGGCGGGAAGCTCGGCGGGACGCCGATCAACATCGAGCGCAGACCCCGCTGCCCGAGCAGATCCCACACGGCCGGCTCCTTCACCGAGCCCGAGTGGGCGAGCGACAGGCCGTCGTACGTGTTGTCCTTGCGGTTGCGGAACCCGTAGATGCCGAGCTGGCCGGGCGTCTTGCCGGTCATCGCACAGGCCCAGGCGGGCACCGTGATCGGCGGAGTGATGCTCTGGAGCTCTCCATACATGCCGCGCTGCATCAGTGCGTGGATGTTGGGGGTCTCGGCTGCGAAGTCGCGGAACAGGAGCTGGGGGGTGCCGCAATCCAGCCCGATGACCGCGACCCGGGGCGTGTCGGTCATAGCTCCCTCGTGGGTCGGGTGGTCTCGAACGTGGAGCCCTGAGGGCTCCGGGCGGTCATCCTACCGAACGGCCCCCGAGCCCGACCCCGGTGTGCGTGTGCCCGCGCACCTGCGATGATGGGCGGCCGTGAAGCTCCTTCGGACCGTCTTGTACCTCGAGGCCGCCGGCCTGCTCGCGTGGGCGATCCTCGCCGGCCTGTTCCCCGCCTGGGTCACCGAGCGGCTCGGCGACCAGGTCCCGCTCGTCGAGTACGCCTGGGTCCGGATGTCGGCGGTCCAGGCGTTCGGCTTCGCGATGATGGAGGTGCTCGTCGCGGTTCAGATCGAGACCCGCTGGTGGTTCTCGTGGGCCTTCGTCATCACGGCCGCGGGCATCGCGGTGCTCTCGGCGTACACGGCGCTGGCCGGGCTCATGGACGCGCACTCGCCGCGCCTGTGGTGGTTCCTCGCCGCCGCGGCCGGCCTGAACGTGGTGGGACTGGTCGTCGGCCTCGCGAAGTCCGGCCTCGAGCGCCAGCCCGAGTAAGCGCCTCGGAACGCCGGAGGGGGCCGGCTCAGCCGACCCCCTCGCGTGGAACCTGTCGCCAGGAGGCTCAGTGCATGTGACCGTGGCCGCCGGCCGCGGCCGGCTCCTCCTCCGCGGGCGTCTCGACGACGGCGCGCGCGGTGGTGGGCCCGAGCGCCGCGATCGAGGCCGCGTTCTGGAGTGCCGAGCGAGTGACCTTCGCGGGATCGAGGATCCCGGCCTTGAACATGTCGACCCACTGGCCGTTCGCCGCGTTGTAGCCGCGGTGGTCGCCCTCGGCGCGGATCTTCTCGACGATGACCGCACCTTCGACGCCGGCGTTCTCGGCGATGAGCTTCGCCGGCTCGGACAGGGCGGAGCGGACGATCTTCGCGCCCGTGGCCTCGTCGCCCTCGAGGTCGATCTTGTCGAGCGCGGACTCGGTGCGGATGAGCGCGACGCCGCCGCCGGCAACGATGCCCTCCTCGATCGCCGCGCGGGTCGCCGACAGGGCGTCCTCGATGCGGTGCTTCTTCTCCTTCAGCTCGACCTCGGTGGCCGCGCCGACCTTCACGACCGCGACGCCGCCCGAGAGCTTCGCGAGGCGCTCCTGGAGCTTCTCGCGGTCCCAGTCCGAGTCCGTCTTCTCGATCTCGCCCTTGATCTGCGCGATGCGGCCCTTGACGTCCTCTTCCTTGCCCGAGCCCTCGACGATCGTCGTGTCGTCCTTCGTGACGACGACCTTGCGGGCGTGACCCAGCAGGTCGATCGTCGCGTTCTCGAGCTTCAGGCCGACCTCCTCGGAGATGACCTGGGCGCCGGTGAGCGTCGCGATGTCCTGCAGCATCGCCTTGCGACGGTCGCCGAACCCGGGAGCCTTGACCGCGACGGCGTTGAAGGTGCCGCGGATCTTGTTCACGACGAGGGTCGCGAGGGCCTCACCCTCGACGTCCTCGGCGATGATCAGGAGCGGCTTGCCGCCCTGCAGGACCTTCTCGAGCAGCGGGAGCATCTCCTGCACGCTGCCGACCTTCTTGTTCACGAGCGCGATGTACGGGTCCTCGAGGACCGACTCCATGCGCTCCTGGTCGGTGACGAAGTACGGCGAGATGTAGCCCTTGTCGAACTGCATGCCCTCGACGAAGTCGAGCTCCATGCCGAACGTGTTCGACTCCTCGACCGTGACGACCCCGTCCTTGCCGACCTTGTCGAGCGCATCGGCGAGCACCTCGCCGATCGCCGGGTCGGCGGCCGAGATCGAGGCCACCTGCGCGATCTCCTCGCGCGTCTCGACGTCCTTCGCCTGGTCCTTGATCGCGTCGACGACGAGCGCGACCGCCTTCTCGATGCCGCGCTTCAGCGCCATCGGGTTCGCGCCGGCCGCGACGTTGCGCATGCCGAAGTGCACCATCGCGCGCGCGAGCACGGTCGCGGTCGTCGTGCCGTCACCGGCGACGTCGTTCGTCTTGGTGGCGACCTCCTTCGCGAGCTGCGCGCCCATGTTCTCCCACGGGTCGTCGAGCTCGACCTCCTTGGCGATCGTCACGCCGTCGTTCGTGATCGTGGGGGGTCCCCACTTCTTGTCGAGCACGACGTTGTGGCCCTTCGGCCCGAGCGTGAGCGAGACGGTGTCGGCGAGCTTGTTCACGCCGGCCTCGAGCGCGCGACGCGCGTCCTCGCTGAACTTCAGCAACTTGACAGCCATGCGGCCTCCTCCTGATGGAACGAGGGCCCGGCGCGATCGCGCTCGAGCCCTCGTCCGAAGCTTCGATGGTTACTTCTTGACGACCGCGAGCACGTCGCGGGCCGACAGGATCAGGTACTCGTCGCCCTCGACCTTGACCTCGGTGCCGCCGTACTTGGAGTAGATGACCTTGTCGCCGACGGCGACGTCGAGCGGCACGCGCGCGCCGTCCTCGAAGCGGCCCGGGCCCACCGCCACGACGGAGCCCTCCTGGGGCTTCTCCTTCGCGGTGTCGGGGATGACGATGCCGGAGACCGTCGTCGTCTCCTCCTCCGAGGGCTTGACCACGATCCGGTCCTCGAGCGGCTTCAGCTGGAACTCCTTGGCCATGCCTTCCCTCCTTGCGTTAGCACTCAACGGTCGCGAGTGCTAACAGGATACCCACGGGAGTGCCAGACGGTCAACGCGTGGCATCGGGGCCGTCCGAGGCGGGTCACGCCGAGGACCCAACCTACGTCTCCCGACCGAGGCGACCGCGGCCGGCACCACCTATCATCGGGCACCTTCGAACCTGGAAAGGATCCGTTCCATGAGGCGTTCCGTGACCGTGATCGTGGCCGCGTTGCTCATCGTGTCGATCGCTCCGGCGTTGCCGGCCTCAGCCGACGGGCTGACCGTTGCGCTGGTGCGGGTGACCCACACCTCCCTGTGGTCGCCCCCGAGCCCGGACCCGATGGGCATCACGTACCTGCGGACGATCCACCGGTTCCTCGTCGTGGACAGCGAGGTCGACGAGATGGGCCTCTTCCAGGGAGTGAACGCGTTCGTGACCACGCCCGAACAGCAGGTCCGACGGACGTTCGACACCACGGCCTACACGAAGGAGCCGACCGGGGTCGCGACCAACTCGAAGAACACCACCTTCTACATGTCCAACGACGACCTCCACGCGATCTTCGTCGTCCGCGTGGGAACGGACGGGCGTCTCGGCACCGCGGACGACCGGGCCCGGAGGTTCCCCACGGACGGCTTCGGCGCCACCGACCCGGAAGGGGTCGCGTTCGCGAAGGGAGAGCTGTTCATCGCGAACGGCAGGGACTCGGAATCCGGCGCGGCGATCTACGAGGTGAGCCCGGGGAAGGACGGGAAGTTCGACGGAGGAGGTCCGGGCGGCGACGACGTGATCACGCGGCTCGATCCCGCGGATCTCGGACTGCGGGACCCCGAAGATGTCGCGTTCGACCCCAAGACCCACCACCTGTTCATCGTCAGCCGAGCCGACCGGCAGATCGCCGAGGCGACCCTCGACGGCACGCTCGTGAACACGATCGACATCGGATTCACGGGGATCGACGCGCCCTCGGGGATCGCGATCGCCCCGGGCAGTGACGACCCGTCGGTCCAGCACATCTACGTGACCGATCGAGGCCTGGACAACGACCTCCACCCCCAGGAGAACGACGGCCAGATCATCGAGATCGCCGTGGGCGGTCCCACCGATAGCGACGCGCCGGCGGCTCCCGCCGGACTCGTCGTCAGGCCCGTGTCGACCGGTTTGGCGCTGGACTGGAGCGACAACACCGAGTCGGACATCGCCGGCTACGACGTGTACCGGAGCTACAACGGGACCCGGTTCCGCAAGCTGAACCGCGTCCTCCTCTCGACCTCGAGGTTAGTCGACACCGGAGTTCACGCCGGCTCGCTCGTCAGCTATCGAGTGAAGGCGCTGGATACGAGCGGGAACGTGTCGGCCGCCGCCCGAGCGAGCGGGACACGCGGTCCGATCGCGTTCCTCGGCGCCTCCGTGAACAAGCGCTCGTCGGCCACCCGGCTCACGATCGCCCGACCGGCGGAGACCCCGCGCGGGACCACCCTGATCGGCTCGATCCTCGCGCGAGGCGTCCGGCGGATCCAGCCACCCGATGGATGGGAGCTCGTGGAGGTCCGGCACGTGGGGCGGACGCTCGTGCAGGTCGTCTA
>JBLNAW010000211.1:0-22032 GCA_050259555.1 Solirubrobacterales bacterium | reverse complement strand
GGTCCTGCGACCAGCCGACGACCTCGTTGTGATCGAGCTCGGGCAGCGCCGACGCGAACGCCGGCGTCTTGCCGTTCTCGTTCATCTGCGTCTTCCAGCGGGCGGCCGCGACGGCCGCGAGTCCCTCGGCGCCCCAGATCACGGGGACGCGCTCCCCGATCGCCTCGACGAGCTGCTTCGCCACGTTGATCGACGTCGGGACGCCGGGCGCGAGCTGGTCCGCGAGCGCCTCCAGCTCACGGACGCACTCCGGCAGGTCACCGGCCACCGAGGGCGTGAGGCCCGTCGCCTCGAGCGCGCCGAGCGTGGCGAGCGCGAGGTAGCCCAGGGCGGCTCGGGGCTGGGAGCCGCCGGGAACCACGGTCCGGCCGACGCCGAGCTCCGCGGCACGCCGGCCGAGCGCGCCCCCGGAGGTCACGGCCACGATGCGGCACCCCCGCGAGACCGCCTCCTCGAAGCACGCGAGCGCCTCCGCCGTGTCTCCCGAGTACGAGGACACGACGACGAGCGTGTGCGGCTGGCACCACTCGGGCAGCTCGGGCGAGCGGACCACGTGGACCGGGAACCCGAGCCGGTCGGCCATGAGCACCCGGAGCACGTCGCCGGCGACCGCCGATCCCCCCATGCCGCAGAACGCGAGGTTCTCGACCCCCGCCGCCGAGGGCAGGTCCACCGCTTCGAGACCGAGCGCGTGGCCCTCGCGGCAGTGCCGGGGAAGCCCGGCGATGGCCTCGAGCATGCCGGAGCCGTCGGCCGCGCGCAGGGAACGCTCGTCGTCGAGCAGGGTCACTTCCGCTTCTTCCCCGTCGGCTTCTCGGCCTCGTCGACCAGCATGACGGGGATGCCGTCCCGCACCGGGTACCGGTAGCCGCACTTCAGGCAGACGATGACCTGCTCGGACTCGTGGTACTCGATCTCGCCGCGGTCGTTGGGGCAGATGAGGATCTCGAGCAGCTCGGGATCAAGGCTCACGACGGCCCTCCTTCCTCCATCGGGGAACCGGCGCTCAAGCCCTCCGGCTCATGCCGGATGACCGCGAGCACCGCTGCGGTCCGTTCCCTCAGCAACTCCTCGGTCCTGGCCTCGACGTTCAGCCGAAGGAGCGGTTCCGTGTTCGAGGGACGGACGTTGAACCACCAGTCGTCGAACTCGACCGTGAGACCGTCGGTGCGGTCCAGCCGTCCGTTCGCGTACGCGTCCGCGATCTCCTCGACCGTTCCGGCCTGGTCGTCGACGCGCGAGTTGATCTCCCCCGACGCGTGGTACCGCTGGAACGGCGCGAGCACCTCCGAGAGCGGTCGGCCCGCCTTCGAGAGCGCCTCGAGCACGACCACCGCGGCGATCAGCCCCGAGTCCGCACGGTAGTTGTCGCGGAAGTAGTAGTGACCCGAGTGCTCGCCGCCGAACACGGCACCGGTCTCGGCCATGACCTGCTTGATGAAGGAGTGGCCGACCCGCGTTCGGATCGGGGTGCCGCCGTGCTCGCGGATCACCTCGGGGACGGCCCACGAGCAGATCAGGTTGTAGACGACCGCGGACCCGGGGGCGCGCTCGAGCATGGCCGCCGCGACGAGCGCCGTGACCTCCGACCCGCTCACGCCCTCGGCGCGCTCGTCGACGAGGAACACGCGATCGGCGTCGCCGTCGAACGCGAGCCCCACGTCCGCCCCGCGCGCGAGCAGCTCGCGCTTGAGGTCGCGTTGGTTCTCGGGGTCGATCGGATCGGCCGGATGGTTCGGGAACGTGCCGTCGAGCTCGGGGTACAGATGCACGAGCGTGACCGGGAGCCGCTCGAAGACCGCGGGGATGACGAGCCCGCCCATGCCGTTCGCCGTGTCCGCGACGACCGAGAGCGGCGCGAACCGCTCGACGTCGACGAAGGACAGCACGTGCTCCGTGTACGCCTCGAGCAGGCTGCGCTCCTCCACGACGCCGGTCCTCGCGGCGGCGGGATACCGGTCGGCGGCGGCGAGGACCCGGATGTCCGCGAGGCCGGTGTCCTGCCCCACGGGTTTGGCTCCCGCCAGGCAGAACTTCATGCCGTTGTCGCTCGGTGGGTTGTGGCTCGCGGTGAGCATCACGCCCGGCACGTCGAGGGAGCCGGAGGCGAAGTAGAGCAGGTCGGTCGACGCCAGACCGAGGTCGACGACGTCGACGCCGCGCGAGGTCGCTCCCTCGATGAACGCCGCGGCGAGCGAGGGCGAGGAGATCCGGCAGTCGCGTCCGAGCGCGATGCGCGGGGCCTCGGCCCAGTGCGCGAACGCGGCGCCGATCCGCCGGACGACGTCCTCGTTCAGGTCGTCGGGAACGACACCTCGGACGTCGTACGCCTTGAAGATGCGATCGAGATCGGGATGCGGTGACACGGCCACCGCATCCTACTCGACGCTGCGCTCAGGCCCTTTGGGAAAGCACGGAGCCGATGACGTTCTGCAGCGGGACGGGGTCGCCGTCCCGATACCACCACTTGGCCTCGCACATGTGGCAGGTGGTGAAGGACAGATCGCTCCCGCTCACGGTCATCGAGATGCTGATGAGCTCGCCCTGCTGGCACACGGGACACGTGCCTCTGCTCTTGCCGTCCATACCCCGTATGGTCGGCCTCGAGGCCCGTTCCGGACCATAGCCCCCCCACCTCATTTCGCCACGTCCGTGCGGGCCGGGTCGCGTGTGGTGCGGGGTCCGAGCATGCATCCCCCGAGGAGTGGACGCTCCGAGCGCGGGGGATGTCGAAGGGCGGTCTGCCGGTCGGCCGGCGAAGGGCCTACGGCTTGATGATGACCCGCGTCCCGATCGGGACGAGCGGGTAGAGCTCCTCGGAATCGGAGATCAGCATCCGGATGCAGCCGTGGGACGCGTAGGTCCCGATCGACGCCGAGTTCGACGTCCCGTGGATCCGGATACCGGGCGAGTTGAGGTACAGGGCCCGCGTACCGAGCGGGTTATCCGGTCCGGGCGCGATGACGGGAGGCAGGTCCGCCCCCCAGGAGTCGAGAGCCGGGTTGTACCAGGTGGGGTTCTCCTTCTTGTCGATGACCTTCCACGTCCCCACCGGGGTCGAGTAGCCGGCCGCGGCCGTCGCGACGGGGTACTCCTTCTCGGTCTTGAACCCGTCGTACAGCGTGAGGGAGTTCTCGGAGAGGTCGACGACGATCGTCTTGCCGAGCGCCGCGGCGGTCACCTCGGGCTGCACGTCACGGATGGGCACGGCGACCGTTGCCGCACGCTCCTCGAGCGCGCCGCGGATGCGCTCGACGGCCGCCCGCACCTTCAGGGCCTGGCCGATCTGGGGTCTGCGCATGACGAGCTCGCCGTCGACGAGCGCGACGCGCGCGTCCACCGGTTCGATGGCGACCTCGTCCCGCGCCTGCGTGACGAAGGACTGGATCGCGGCATCGTCGTACGCGAACGTGAGGTCGAAGGAGGCGCCGACGGGCTTCTCGGTGACGCGGTGGTACACGCGTGAGACGAACGACATCCCGTCCGCCACGCCGAAGGCCTGGTCGACGACCTGGTCGACGTCGGCGGTCATGCCGAGCGCGGCGGGCGTCACGGTCCACGTGTGTCCGCCGGCGGTGACCGACAGCGACCCGTCGAGCGTCTCGCTCGCCTTCGCCTGCACCTCGCGGACCACCTGGCTCCGCGTCATCCCGGACACGTCGATCCCGGCGACGGTCACGCCGGGCAGGACCCGGTCGGCGGCCGAGGCGTCGTAGCGGTAGGCGGCATACGCCGTGCCGCCGCCGATGAGGGCGAGCGCGCAGACGGCGACGAGCGCGACCTTCAGACCGCGTCGTCCGACGTGCTTGCCGTGCTTGCCTTTCGCCACGAGTGACCTCCGGGCCGAACGGGGGTTGCCTGACCGCACATCATACGACCGGGCTCACGAGGAGGGTACCCATGCGGCGGGGATCGGAACCCCCATCGCGACCGCGAAGGTGGCGTAGCCCTCGCGCCCCAGCGCGTAGGACGCCGAGCTCGCCACGAACGTTCCGCTCGATGCGAGGATCATCACGGATGACGTCGAGGACCCCGCCACGAACGTCTTGGGCGCGAGGGTCGTGGACATCGGCGGGAGCTCGACGGTGACGGGCTGAGGGACGCTCTGCCCCTCGGCCGGCAGCGCGCTCAAGGTGAGGGTCGTCGGCTCTTGCCCCGGGTTCGCGAGCACGATCGCGGGATGCGAGGGCTGTCCGATCACCGACGGGAGCACGATCCACGCGTCCGCCGGCCCGGTCGCCCCGCTCGTGGAGGCCTGGTCCGAGGTCACCCCGAACGTGCGCCGCGCGAACGCGACATCGGGCCCGGCCGCCTGAACCACGAGCGTGGTCGGCGATCCGGTCGTGAGCGGGATCGTCCTCGCCGACTCCCCGCCCGGTGCCGCGTCGGCGAGCGCGGCGAGCGGCTGCGCGGTCTCCGCGGCCCCGAGGCTCGTCCCCGAGAGCGAGACGCGCTCCAGCCCGGCGCTCATCACGGTGAGGTCCGTGCGACCCGCGTCGGCCGCACCCGGCAGGATCTGGGTCGTCGCGCCCGCGGGCAAGCCGACGGCGCTCCGGATGCCGCCGAGCGTCGAGATCCCGAGGGTCGCCGCGGCGACCCGGCCGACGGAGACGTCGACGACCGTGGACACCGTCGTCTCGCCGACCTCCTTGTCGTTCAGACGGAAGGCGCGGCTGTGATAGGGCTTCAGCGAGACGTTCGTCCACTCCTCGGTCCGCACGGGGTCTCGCCGGTCGGACAGGAGGGTGAGCGAGATCACCGCGTCCGTGGCGAAGGGATTCATCACCACCACGTAGTCGTCCGCGGTCTTGTCGGCGGTCGTCCCGTCGGGGAGCAGCCATCGCCGGCTCGAGTCCGGGAGGCAAGGCTCGGCCGCCACTCCGCTCGCGTCACCGCCGGCGTGCGTGATCCACCCCGCGGAGACGAACCCACCGAAGTACTCGACGCTCGTGGAGCTCTCCCGCGCCTCGCCGGAGACGGGGATCACGAGGGTCGAGCCGGGCTGGACGACGTGGTCCTCGGCCGGGATCGGCTTCGCCGAGGTGATCGTCCGCACGCGCACCGGCACCGGCTCGGAGCCGGGGTTCGCCAGCTGGATCCTGACGTCCCAGTCCTTCGAGCCTCCGCCGTGAGGACAGAGCCAAACCCCTGAGGGCGCCCCCGTGACCCCGACGTTCTCGAGCGGTCGGGCACCGACCTCACGGTCGAGGTACACGGCCGACGCGATCACGCCGGCCAGCACGAGGAGTGCGGCGAGGAGCTGACCACGGTTCCTCATCGCTCCCCCGGCTTCCGCGTGATCCACAGGGCCGCGAGCCACAGGACCCCGAGCCCGACGAGCTCGGCCGTCCGCACCCAGCTGCGGTCGTAGCGGATCTCGAGCGAGCCGGCGCCGACCTTCGCGCCGATCGCCCAGCCGAACGCCTCTCGGAGGTCGACCGGCGAGCCCGCGACCTCTGCGCGCCATCCCGGGTCGAACTGCTCGGCGACGAAGGCCGACCCCGCGGGGACCTTCCCGACCCATCCGTCGCTCGCACGCTCGAGCGACGTGGTGGTCGTCTCGGGCAAGGCTGCGAGCGGACCGAGGTCTGACGAACCCATCGCGCTCGCGAACCCGGGATCGGCGACGACCGAGGCGACGGGCAGCGCGCGCGCGTTCCGGTAGATCACGAGCCCGCCCGCCGGAACGCGGTACAGGTCGAGCTGATCCTCGAGCCGAGCGATCACCGGCCCCGGGACGTCGCCCTCGGCCGCGACGAGGAACCGGACGCCGAGCGGGGCGAGCAGCTGTCCGCCGTGCCGCGTGTCGCCGGCCACGATCTGGCGCATGACGTCGTCGAGGAACGCGTACCCGGCGCCGTGCTCCCCCCTCCCGACGTCGAGCGCAGTGATCCCGTCGCGATCGGTGAGCGCGTAGCGGATCGACGACCCCCCGGCCTCGAGCAGATCGGTCGCGTCGCCGCCGGGGGCGGGGAACCGCTCGCCGCCGGGCTGGCCCAGCCACACGATCCGGAAGTGCCCGGGGGCGCTCGCGGCCACGATCGGCCACGCCGGCGGCAACCCGTTCGGCGAGACCTCCCACTCGGCGAGCGCGATCTGCAGCGCCTGCGCGCCGAGCCCGACCGCGAACACGACCGCGAGCAACGCCGCCGCGAGCTGCCGCACCCCGAAGGCCTCGCTCCCCATCCGCGCGCCCAGGGTCGCGAGGCCGTAGCCGACGATGGCGGCCATCGACAGGGCCGCGAGCGCGAGGTACGCGGGCTGGTTCGTGAGCGCGTCCGGGAGCCAGCGTGCGGCCGAGGCCCACGCGAGCCCGACGCCGACGATCGCCAGCAGCATCGCGCGCCACGCGCGCCCCCGATGCGGGTGGCCGACGATGCCGAAGCAGATCAGCGCGCTCACCGGGAGGAACGCCGCCGCGCTCCAGGTCCCGGGGCCACCGCCCGGTGCCAGCCGGAGGACGCGCCAGACGTCCGTCGTGCCGATGAGCGAGGCGAGCTCGCGACCCGGAGCATCGGCGAGGTCGGGCAGGATCGGGAACACGAGCGCCGCCGCCGCGACGGCCGCCGCGACGCCGAGCGCGAGTCCTCGGCCTCGGCGACGGCCCGCGAGGAGCAGGACCACCACGATCGGCGCGACCGCGAGGAGCGTGCCATCGAAGAACAAGGTGCCGATGGCCACCGCGACCCCCAGGCTCACGACCGCCTTGCCGACGCGCTCGGGCGGCTCATCGGCGAACAGCGCGTCGAGACGATCCCATGCCGCCGGGAGCGCCGCCAGCATCAGGAGGACCGGGATCCGGCCTTCGGAGAACGCCCAGAGCAGGATGGCCGACAGGGCGTACGCGACCGATCCTGCGACGGCGGGCGCCGGCCGCTGGAGCTGACGAGCCAACGCCCGGTACATCGAGACCGCGGCGATCGGCGGGAGCCCCGCGAGCAGCACCTTCTGCGCGAGCGCGGTGCTTCCGAACGTCAGCGCGGACAAGCCGCCGAGCACGGCGAGCGCAGGGCTCGCGGGCTGGGCTCCGCCGAGCACCGTCGTCCGCGTGCCCGAGAGGAGCTCATGCCAGAAGCTGGCACCATCGGCCGGGAACGGGGCGAGCGCACCGCCGGTGAGGATCTCGGGACCGATGAAGTGGCGGATCGCGAGCGCCCCGAGACCGACGCTGATCACGACGGCCATGAGGACGGGATGGGCGAGCGCGAGCGAGGTCGCCCGCTCGCGCAGACGCGGAGCCTCCTCCTCACCCTCCTCGAGCTGCTCGTCCAAGATCTCCTCGGCCCGCTCGAACCATCGCGGGAGCCGGAAGGCCGAGGCCATGAAGCGGCGGACGTGCCGGTCCCGGACCGCACGCACCGACTGCACCCGCACCCGCCGCCGGATCGTCCCCGGGAGATGGATCAGGTTCCATCCCCACGCGGCGACGAGGTCGTACGCCTCCTCGAACCGTCGCGCGAGCGAAAGGAAGAACAGGCGCACGAGCCCGGACACCAGGTACAGGGGCAGCAGCCACGCGAGGGTGACGAACCCGTAATCCTTCAGCATCGAGGCCAGACCGGAGCGCTCCGCGTAGTAGCGGGTGCTCCGGCGCCGGTGCGGCTCGGGACGCTCACCCCGCGCGGTCGCGTCCCGGTGTCGTGCCTGCGCGAGCGGCGTCATCAGCACACGGAATCCGGCCACCCGGGCGCGCCAGCAGAAGTCGAGATCGTCGTGGTGGCCGCCGTACCGCTCGTCGAACCGCCCGGTTCGCAGCCAGGCCTCCCGTGAGACGAGCATCGCGCAGGAGGACACGAAGAGGACCTCGAGGACCCGGTCGTACTGACCCTGGTCCCACTCGCCCTCCTGGAGCGGGCTGTACGGGTGGCCGAACGCGTCCACCGAGCGTCCGACCTCGCGGAGCACCCGGGGGTCCTCCCAGTCCACGACCTTGGGACCGACCACGCCGACCCGCTCGACGCCGTGGATGCCCTCGGCCGTCTCGACCAGCCGCGCGACGGCGTCCGGCTCGAGCGCCGTGTCGTCGTGGACGATCAGGAGGTAGTCGGCCGACTGGACGGCGGGCAGCTCGGCGGCTGCCCGGAGCGCACCCGCGATCCCCCGGTCCTCGTCCAGCACGAGCACCCGCCGCTCGCCGAGCGCGTGCAGGAGCACCTCACGAGAACCGTCCACCGAGCCGTCGTCGACCGCGATGACGCCGAAGCGCGGATAGCGTTGCGCGGCGAGCGACCTGAGGCACTCGCGGAGCCAGCGTGCGCCGTCTCGCACGACCAGCACGGCGAGCACGCTGGGGGTACTGACGGCATCGTCGGTTGCGGGACGATCGGCTGTGGTGGTGACCATGGGATGCGCCGGTGCGCGGCGCGCAGCCTAGCACGCGGCCCTGCTCACAAGGTGGAAGGGGGGCGCGACCTCGCACCCCCCTTCCGACGGGCGACGGCGAACTACCGCTTCTTCGCGGCGGTCCGCTTCTTGGCCGCAGGCTTGCGCGCGGCGGTCCGCTTCTTGGCCGCAGGCTTGCGCGCCGCGGTCCGCTTCTTGGCCGCGGGCTTACGCGCCGCGGTCCGCTTCTTGGCCGCAGGCTTACGCGCGGTCCGCTTCTTGGCCGCGGGCTTACGCGCGGCGGTCCGCTTCTTGGCCGCGGGCTTACGCGCCGCGGTCTTCCGCTTCGCCGTCGTCCGCTTCCTCGTCGCGGCACCCTTCTTGGCGGCGGTTGAGCGCTTCGCGCTCGCCCGCTTCCTCGTTGCGGCACCCTTCTTGGCGGCGGTGGAGCGCTTCGCGCTCGCCCGCTTCCTCGTCGCGGCACCCTTCTTGGCGGCAGTTGAGGCCTTCTTCGCGGGAGACATCGGTCACCCCCTTCCTTTCTGTTCAGGACGCCATACGCTTCAGGCGTCGGCGTTCCCGTTCGCTCATCCCACCCCACACCCCGTACCGCTCGTCACGTCGAAGGGCGTAGTTCAGGCACTCGATGCGGACGGGACAATCAGCGCAGATCCGCTTCGCCTCCCTCGATGACCCTCCCTTCTCGGGGAAGAAGATCTCGGGGTCGTGCTCTCGGCACCGCGCCCGTTCTTGCCACGGTATGTAGTGATGCACCGCTTCCTCCCCCAAGAATCACACGCGTGTGATTCTGAAGGAAACACCCCCTCCTTGACAAGAGGGGATCCGAGGATCCCGTGCACCTCCACATGCGTCCCCGGAGCCATCGTCCACGTCGCTCGCGCGCCTGACAAGTGTTTCAGCGAACGAAATCGATGGTTCAGCTGGTTGACCGATCTGGTCAGGTAGCTTGACGGAGTTGGGGTCGGTTCGTGAGTCAGCGCGGCATCTGCGCCGCGATCGCCTCGGTCGAGCGCTCGCGAGACGCCTTGGAACCGTTGTGGCGCAGACGTTCGTAGGTCGTCGTGCGTTCGACCGGTACGCGACCGATCGCACGGATGGCGTCCTGCAGTTCCCACGGCTCCATGCGGATCCCCCACTCCGCACCTGCCATGCGGCTGATGGTTTCTTCCATCAACGTGCCGCCGAAGTCGTTCGCGCCGCCATCGAGGATCACCTGGCTCGCCTCGATCCCGAGCTTCACCCACGAAACCTGGATGTTGTCGATCTCGCCGTCGAGCAGGATTCGGGCGATCGCGTGCATCCGACGGTTCTCCTCGAACGTCGCCCCGGGGCGGGCTCGCCCGGCGAGGTAGATCGGCGCGTTCTGGTGGATAAACGTGAGCGGGACGAATTCCGTGAACCCTCGGGTCTCGCGCTGGATGCGAGCGAGGCGACGGATGTGGAAAACCCAGTGCGGCGGGGCGTCGACATGGCCGAACATGATCGTCGACGAAGACGGGATGCCGAGCCCGTGGGCCGTCTTCACGATCTCCTCCCACGTGTCCGCGGGCAGCTTGCCCTTCGTGAGGAGCCAGCGAACGTCGTCGTCCAGGATCTCGGCGGCGGTCCCGGGGATCGAGCCGAGCCCGTGCGCCTTGGCCTCGGCGAGGAACTCGCGGAAGGAGATCCCGAGCTTCGTGGCGCCGTTCAAGATCTCCATCGGGCTGAAGGCGTGGATGTGGATAACCGGGACCGCGGCCTTCACGGCGTCGAGCAGATCGAAGTAGAAGGAGCCGGGCAGGTCCGGGTGGATGCCGCCCTGCATGCAGACCTCGGTGGCGCCCTCGGCGGCGGCCTCACGGACGCGCTCCGCGACCTCCTCGAGCGTCAAGGTGTAGGACTCGGGGTCGCGCTCGCGCTGGGCGAAGGCGCAGAACCGGCAGCCCACGTAGCAGACGTTCGTGAAATTGATGTTCCGGTTCACCACGTAGGTGATCTCCTCGCCGACCGCTTCGGCGCGCAGGCCGTCGGCGACCGAGCACAGCGCCTCCAGCGCCGGGCCGTCGGCGCGGAACAGGGCGAGGGCCTCGTCGTCGTCGATCGGACGGTGCCGCTCGGCCTTGCGGAGGGCGTCTCGGATCGCCAGATCCAGGCGCTCGGGCTCGGCGCGCTCGGCGAACCAGGTCCGGGTCACCTGGTCGTCGGGCTCGGACAGGTCGCCGTAGACCGCGGCGGCGTCGTCTCGCAGGCCGACGCCCTCTGCCTTCGCGAACGAGAGGTCCGTCGTCCGAGGCTTCCACTGGACGTCCGGGTCCTGCCAGGCGATCGGCTCGGGGGCCAGGCCGGGGACCGCGAGCCCGTCCTCTCCCATCAGGGCGTTGACCGGGGCTCGCATCTTGGCGGCGAGGAACGGATCGGGCCGGAGCGCGAAGCGCGGGTAGACCGTGAGGCGCTCGCGGAGCTCGAGACCGCGGGAGGCCGTCCGCTCCGCCAGCACGTCGAGCGCCGGCCACGGCTTCTCGGGGTTCACGTGATCGGGCGTGAGCGGCGAGACGCCGCCCCAGTCGTCGATGCCCGCGTCGAGCAGCCGCAGCTGGACCTCCGCATCCGACAGGTTCGGCGGCGCCTGGACGTGCATGTGCGGGCCGAGGACCACCCGCGCGGTCGCGACGGCCGCGAGGAACTCGTCGTCGGTGGGCTCGGGGGCGTCGTGCATCGCGGTCCCGGGCTTCGCCCGGAAGTTCTGGACGATGACCTCCTGCACGTGCCGGTAGCGGCGGTGCAGGTCGCGGATCGCGAACAACGACTCGGCGCGCTCGAGAGCGGTCTCGCCGATCCCGACCAGGATGCCGGTCGTGAACGGGATCGCGAGGCGCCCCGCATCCTCGATCGTGCGGAGCCGAACCGCGGGCACCTTGTCCGGCGAGCCGAGATGGGGTCCGCCGCGCTGCGACAGGCGCTCGGAGGAGGTCTCGAGCATGAGGCCCATCGAGGCGCTCACCTGCTTGAGGCGGGCCATCTCCTCCCACGACATCACGCCCGGGTTCAGGTGCGGCAGGAGCCCGGTGTCCTCGATCACGCGGATCGCGACGGCCCGTACGTAGTCGAGCGTGGAGCCGTAGCCGCGCTCCTCGAGCCAGTCGCGGGCGATCGGATAGCGCTCCTCGGGCCGGTCGCCGAGCGTGAACAGCGCCTCCTTGCACCCGAGCTTCCGCCCCGCCTCCGCGATCTCGAGCACCTCCTCGGGCGAGAGGAACGGCGCCTCGAGCCTGGCAGGCGGTTTCGCGAACGTGCAGTAGTGACAGTGATCGCGGCAGAGCATCGTGAGCGGGATGAACACCTTGCGCGAGTACGTGACCGTGCGTCCGTGCCCGAGCTCGCGCAGGCGCGAGGCGAGGCCCATCAGCCGTCCGAGGTCCTCGTCCCGCGCGACGAGGAGCGCCTCGGTCTCCTCGAGCGAGAGCGCCTTCCCGGCCTCGGCGCGCGCGAGGGCTCGGCGCGTCTGCGCACTGGTCGGAGGTGTGGGATGGACGCGGCGGGCGCGGGAGGGATCGGCGTCGGCCATACCCGCGGAGACTACTACGCTGTAGCGCGTGAACGTGACGGCGCTCGCGGGTGGGATCGGTGCGGGGAAGTTCCTGCGGGGGCTCGTCCGCGCCGTCGGCCCGGCGCACGTCACCGCGATCGTGAACACGGCGGACGACGTCCAGATGCACGGCCTTCATGTATCGCCGGATCTCGACTCGGTCACCTACTGGCTCGGCGACGTCTTCGACCGCGAGCGCGGGTGGGGGCGGCGTGGCGAGACCTTCCGGGCGACCGGTGAGCTCGCGAGGTTCGACCCCGAGGTCGCCTGGTTCAACCTCGGCGACCTCGACCTCGCGACGCACCTGTTCCGAACGCGCCTCATGGGCGAGGGGGCGAGCCTCTCGGAGGTGACCGAACGCGTCGCCGCCCGGTTCGGCGTCCTCGCCCGGGTGCTCCCGATGTCCGACGATCCCGTCACGACGCGGGTCGACGTCCTCGTCGAGGGCGAGGAGCTCGACCTGCACTTCCAGGAGTACTGGGTCCGCCGCCACGCGCAGGACGAGGTCAAGCAGGTGCGCTACGCGGGCGTGGGGTCGGCGCGGCCGGCGCCGGGGGTGCTCGAGGCCCTCCTCGATGCCGACGCCATCGTGATCTGCCCCTCGAACCCCGTGGCCTCGATCGGGCCGATCCTCGCGGTCGCTGGGATCCGAGACGCGCTCGAACGCCGGCGAGATGCGGTCGTCGGGATCTCGGGCATCGTCGGCGGGGCGCCGCTCGCCGGCATGGCCGACAAGCTCATGCCCGCGCTCGGGGTCGAGGTGACGGCCGCCGGGGCCGCCGCGTGCTACCGAGGGCTGCTCGGAGCGTGGGTGGTCGACGAGGCCGACCGCGGCCTCGTCCCGCGGATCGAGGCGACCGGCGTGCGGGTCGGCGTGACCGACACGATCATGACCGACGACGGCGCCGCCGAGTCGCTCGCGCGGTTCGCGCTCGAGCTCGTGGGATGAGCCTCGAGATCCTGCCCGTCGAGGGCCTCCCCGAGGTCCGTCCGGGTGACGACCTCGTTGCGGTGCTCGCGCCCGCGCTCGGCGCGCTCGACGTCCGCGAGGACGACATCGTGGTCGTCACCCAGAAGATCGTCTCGAAGGCGGAGGGGCGGGTGGTCGCCGCGGAGGGCGCGGATCGCACCGCGTGGGTCGAGCGCGAGACCGAGCGCGTCGTCGCCCGTCGCGGCGACCTCGTGATCGCGCAAACACGGCACGGGTTCGTCTGCGCGAACGCCGGCGTGGACGCCTCGAATGTGGATGCCGGGACCCTCACCCTGCTGCCCGAGGATCCCGACGGCTCGGCCGAGCGGCTCCGCGAGGGGCTGCGGGGCGCGCTCGGCGTCGCGCCGGCCGTCGTGATCACCGACACGTTCGGGCGGGCTTGGCGGCAGGGGCTGGTGAACGTCGCGATCGGGTGCGCCGGACTGCCCTCGATCGTCGATCTGCGCGGGACGCGAGACGACCGCGGCCGCGTGCTCGAGGCCACGATCGTGGCGCTCGCCGACGAGATCGCGGCGGCGAGCGGGCTCGTGATGGCGAAGGCCTCGCGCGTCCCGGTCGCGATCGTGCGCGGGGTGCGCTCGGACGCGCCCGAGGCACCGGCGCGCGCCCTCGTGCGCGAGCCGGCGGACGACCTGTTCCGCGAGTCGCCGCTCGTGTCGATCTCGGCGCGGCGGACGATCCGGTCCTTCGGTCCGGGCGACGTGTCGCGGGAGGCGATCGAGCAGGCGGTCCTCGCGGCCTGCACCGCGCCCGCGCCGCACCACACCCGGCCGTGGCGGTTCACCGCGCTCGAGAGCCCGGCGGCCCGACGCGCCCTGCTCTCGGCGATCGCCGAGGCGTGGCGGACCGACCTCCGCGGGGATGGAACGGCGGAAGACGTGATCGACCGCCGGATCTCGCGGAGCGACGCCGTGCTCGGCGCGGCGCCGGTGCTCATCGTGCCGTGGATCCGCTTCGCCGGCGCCCACCCGTACCTCGACGCCGAGCGCGCCCACGCCGAGCAGGAGATGTTCCTGCTCTCGGGCGGCGCGGCGATCCAGAACCTGCTGCTCGCGCTCCACGCGCAAGGCCTCGCGAGCGCCTGGATCTCCTCAACCTTGTTCTGTCAGGAGGAGACGAGGGCCGTGCTCGGGATGGGCGAGGGATGGTTCGCGCTCGGGACGGTCGCGGTGGGGCGCCCTCCCGAGGGCGAGCCGCCGCCGCGGCCCGCCCTCGACGTGGGTGAGTTCCTCACGTGGCGCTGAAGCTCAGACAACCCCGTGGACGAAGTACCAGGCGAAGATCGCGGCCACGATGTACAGGAGCGGGTGGACGTCCCTCGCCCTGCCGCGCAGCACCGCGATGACGACGTAGGTCAGGAACCCGGCGCCGACACCGTTCGTGATGCTGTACGTGAAGGGCATGAACAAGATCGTGACGAGGGCCGGGATGCCGATGCCCGGGTCCGACCACTCGATGTCCTTGACGATCGTCATCATGAAGTAGCCGACGATCACGAGGGCCGGTGCCGTGGCCTCGGGCGGGATCACACCGGCGATCGGCGAGAAGAACATCGCGAGCAGGAACAGCACGCCGGTCACCACGGATGCGAGGCCGGTACGCCCGCCCTCCGACACGCCCGACGCGCTCTCGATGTAGGTGGTGTTCGACGAGGACGAGGTCAGGCCACCGGCGACCGCCGCGAGCGAGTCGATCAGCAGCACGCGGTTCATGCCCGGCAGCTTGCCGTCCTCGTCGAGCAGCTTGGCCTCGCCGGCGATCCCGATGACGGTGCCCATCGTGTCGAAGAAGTCGGACAGCATCACGGAGATCACCGCGGCGAGCGCCGTCGCGGCGCCGAGCGCCGAGACGAAGTCGAACGAGAAGTTCCCGACCAGGCTGAAGTCTGGGGCCTCGACGACCTTCGAGGGGATCGCGGCGATGCCGTTCGCCCAGATCGTCTGGTCCTTGAACTCGTTCACGATGATCGCGAGGACCGTCGAGACGAGGATCCCGATCAGGAGCGCGCCTCGTACCTTGCGTGCCACGAGCACCGAGCAGATGGCGAGCCCGACCACGAAGACCAGGACCCCCCACGTCGTCAGCTCGGGCGCGATCGCGAGCGGCGTGGCACCCGTGTTCGTGACGACCCCGGCGTTGACGAACCCGATGAGCGCGATGAACGCGCCGATGCCGATCCCGATCGCCCGCTTCAGGTCCATCGGGATCGCGTTCAGGATCGCCTCGCGGACGCCGGTGAGCACGAAGATCGTGATGAGCGCACCCTCGGCGACGATCACGCCCATCGCCTGGGGGTACGACAGTCCATCGCCGACCACGAGCGTGAACGCGACGAACGCGTTCAGGCCGAGACCGGCGGCGAGCGCGAACGGGTAGTTCGCGACCACGCCCATCAGGATCGTCATCGCCCCGGCCGCGAGAGCCGTCACCGTCAGGACCTGCTTGAACGGCAGCCCGAGCGGCGCCAGGTCGGGGATGCCGACGAACCCGAGGATCTGCGGGTTCACGAACAGGATGTAGGCCATCGTCAGCCACGTCGTGACCCCGGCGATGACCTCGGTCCGCACGGTCGAGCCGCGCTCGGAGATCTTGAAGTAGCGCTCGAGCGTGCCGCCCGTCGTGGCGGTCTGCGCCATACGGCCCCCTTCCCCACGGCCGGGCTCGCGCCCGGTGCCGACTCGGGGAAGGCGTTCGAAGCATAGGAAGGCGCCAACGACCGCGCAAGGTTCCGCCGCGGGCATCCCCGGCCCTCACCATGCGTCCATCGGTATCCTGTGGGACCCGCACCCGAGCCACCCGGAGGAACCGTGAGCGATCAGAGCCGCCAGACGAAGTCCGCACGCAGGGACGAGGCGAGGCGCAAACGGATCGAGCTCGAGCGCCAGATGGCGCGGGCCCGGCGGAACCGCACGATCGCGATCGTCGTGGCGGTCATCGTGGTCGCGGGCATCGCCGCCCTCGCGCTCACCCGCCCCAAGAGCGAGAGCGCGACGAGCACCCGGGCGTCGACACTCCTCGCCTCGGCCAAGACCGAGGCCACCGCCGCGGGGTGCACGGACGTCCAGCAGATCGCCCCGTACCAGCCCGTGGACCAGGACCGAGCGCACATCGGCTCCGACGCCGGACCCACCGAGATGCCGGCGCTCTCGACCTACCCCTCGGTGCCGCCGACGTCGGGGCCGCACTCGGGAACCCCGCTCGGGGCGGGGGTCTACGCGAGCCCGCCGCCGCTCGACCAGTTGATCCACTCGCTCGAGCACGGCGCGGCGATCGTCTGGTACGACCCGAGCGTGTCCGGCCAGGCGCTCACCGACATCCAGGACTTCTACCGCGACCCCGAGGTGGGATCGCGGGTGATCGTGGCGCCCTACGACTATCCGGACCAAGGCGCCGCGGGCTCGCTCCCGGCGGGGACGGGGATGGCGCTCGTCTCCTGGCACCACCTCGAGACGTGCACCGACGTGAACCTCGCCGCCGCGTTCGGGTTCACGGCGCGCTACGCGGCTCCGAGCTTCCCGGGCCAGGGCTACCTGGGCGACGCGCCCGAGCCCGGCGCCGCGATCTAAGCTCGCACCCGATGTCGAACACGCACAGCGGACCGGCTCCGGCCCGGACCCGCGCCGAGAAGAAGGCGCTGGCGCGCCAGCGACGTGAGGAACAGCGGCGGCGCGAGCAACGGGCTCGGTTCATCCGGACCTTCGTCACGCTCGCCGTGATCTCGTTCGCGGTGTGGCTGATCGTGGCCCTTGCGACGCGGGGCTGAGGTCGGGCTCAGGACCGAGTGCAGGATCCGTCCGGACGGCACGTGATGACGCCGTGCTCGAAGGATGCCCGTTCGTTCCCGTTGGCCATCCTTCGCACGTCCGAGGTCGGGAAGCCGAGCGATCCCCCCGGCCCGCCGTGCTCCTTGAAGAACGTGAGGACCGAGCCGTGGAGCGCATGGGCCCCCGGGCCGTCCGCGAAGTAGATCGTCGAGTCCTCGAACACCTGACGCGATCCTCCGGCGACCCGTACCTGCCGCGACGTCGCGAGACCCGGTGAGCAGTTCATCGCGTCGTACTTCACCCGGATGTCGCCGGTGACCTGCCGGTCCCGGTTGATCCACACCCGGTCGTCACGCAGGCCGAGCGCGGAACGCAGGGTCGCGCCGCTCACCGAGGCCGTGCCGTTCTCGCCCTGCACGGTGGCCTGCACGATCCTGCCCGAGATACCCCGCGCGACGTTCGTGAACCCCGTCACCGTGCCGATGCCGAGCGACAGCTGCTGGGTCACGTCCGACGCCGAGAGCGTGACCTGCCAGGTCGCGCTCGGGTTCGCGGAGGTGTAGTCGCCCGGGTCGCATACGCCGCGGAGGTACTCGATCGGCGTGCCGCCCCACACGTTCTCGTTGTCCTCCGTGTAGCCGCCGCTGGAGGACATGTAGAAGGCCTGGATCACGTCGCCCTGGTACTCGACGACCTGTCCGGCCGTGTCGTCGACCGCGGCGACCCATCGATCGCCGTCGAGCCCGGACTCCTTGTCCCACCCGGCGTAGACCTGGTCGTAGGAGCTCGCGTAGAGGGCACAGTTGCAGATGGCGCGGTGCTGGCCCGCGGCCGCCTTGCGGAGCGCGTACGAGCGCGCGGCGATCGCCTGGGCCCGGAGCGCCCCCTTCGGCCACGAGCTGGGGACCTCGCCGAGGCCGTACAGGTACCGCTCCGGGTCGACGACCAGCACGAGGCGCATCGAGCACGCGGGGTTGCAGTCGTAGAGGTTGAACTCGACGAAGCCGTGGGCGTAGGTGTGCAGCGCCTCGGGCACGTGCAGGCGCGCATCGTTCGACTCGAAGATCGCGTAGAGGTCGTTCGCCGAGCCGCCGACGGGATCGCCCACGGCACGGCCGTTCGCGTCGATGATCTTGTACCGGCCGCTCGCGATGCGGAGCACCCATGTCTCGCCCCGTGGGATCGTCGCGATCGTGTCGCCCGGCCGGCGCCCGCCAAAGCGCAGGTCGACCGGCCCGGCCTCGGCCTCGAGACGGACCTTCGACCGGGCCTGTGTGAGCCCGATCCGCAGCGTCTTCGGCACGTTCGCTGCCTGGCGGATCCGCGTCTTCGAGTAGAAGTGGGTGAGGATCCGGGTGTCGCTCCAGCCCTCCTGCGCCAGCCCGTACGCGCCCCACTGCGACATCCCGAGGCCGTGCCCGAAGCCCGAACCGTAGAAGGTGAAGTCATCGGGGGCGGCGATGGCCCCGGGCGCCGGCAGGACCGCCAGCGCGGAGGCGACGAGGAGGCAGACGAGCGATCTCCGCATGTTCTGGAAGGTTCCCCGCGAGGGGACCCGCACCGTACCACATCGACCCTGCGCCCCCAGGGATGAAGCGCCTCGAGGATCTGGTGAGCTGCCGGTCAGGGCGCGGTCTCGCCCGCCGACACCTTCGCGCCGTCGAGCACCGCGCCCGGGCTCACCCTCGCACCCTCCGCGAGCGCCGAGCCGGTGACGGTCGCCCCGGCCCCCACCCTCGAGCGCGGCCCGAGGATCGAGCCGACCACGACCGCTCCGGCCTCGACCACCGCGCCGGGGTGGAGGACCGAATCGTCGATCTGGGCGTCGGCCTCGACGCGCGCGTCCTCGCCGACCACGACCCACCGCCCGAGGTGCGACCGGAGGTCGACGGAGGCCGTCTCGGCGACGTGGGGGGCGGCCGTCGGCGGCTCGCCCTCGACGCGGCCCTCGAGGATGTCGAAGTGGGCCTGGAGGTACTTCTCGGGCGTGCCGAGGTCGAGCCAGTAGGCCTCCGACACGAACCCGTAGAGCGGGCGGCCGTGCTCGACGAGGCTCGGGAAGATCTGGCGCTCGATCGAGACGTTCTCCCCCGCCGGCCACGCGCCGAGCGCCGAGGGCTCGAGCACGTAGGTCCCCGCGTTGATGTCGCCGGGGATCAGCTCGGCGGGCTTCTCGCGGAACTCGATGACGCGGCCGTCCGGTTCGGTCGGGACGAGGCCGAAGGGGCGGGCGTCCTCGACGTGCGTGAGCGCGATCGTCGCGTCCGCGCCCCGATCGCGGTGGAAGGTCAGCATCGCGGTGAGATCCAGGTCGGTCAGGATGTCGCCGTTCAGCGCGAGGAACGGCGCGTCGTCGCCGAGGTGCTCGAGCGCGTTCACGATCGCGCCGCCGGTGCCGAGCGGCTCCTCCTCGGTGATCCAGGTGATCTTCGGGTCGCCGTGCCGGCCCTCGATGAACGCGTGGAACACCGTCTCGAGGTAGGAGCTCGACAGGACGACCTCGTGCACGCCGTGCCGGGCCAGATGGTCGAGCACGTGGTCGAGGCTCGGGCGGTCCATGAGGGGGAGGAGCGGCTTCGGCATCGTCTCGGTGATCGGGCGAAGGCGTGTCCCCTCGCCCCCGACGAGCACCACCGCCTTCATCGGACCATCCCGCGGAGGCGGTCCCAGATCGACTCGAGCTCGGCGCGGGCGCGGAGCGCGACCTTCGCGAACGGGAGGAGCACCCGGCGCCACCCGTGCGCGTGGTGCTTCTCGAAGTACCGGTAGACGCTCTCCGAGTGGATCAGGTGCATCCGCCGCGACCGCCCTGTCGAGACGCCCTGCTCGTGCACGACCTCAAGCTCGGGCGTGAAGACGATCGACCAGCCCGCCTCCCGCAGGCGCTTGAACAGGTCGACCTCCTCGGCGTAGAGGAAGAAGCGCTCGTCGAGCAGCCCGACCTCGTCGAGCGCGTCACGCCGGAGCAGGAACGCCGCGCCCGAGATCCAGTCGACCTCGCGCTCGGTCGTGCGGTCCCAGTCCGCCATGCGGTACCCGCGGGACCACCGGTTGTCCGGTCGCAGCGTGCCGAGGAACGCGTGGCCGAGGGCCGTGCCGATCGGCGGGACCCTCCGGCCGCTCGGATACACGGTGCCGTCCGAATTGCGGATCATCGGCCCGATCGCGCCGGCGCGGGGTCGCTCGTCGGCGAGCTTCACGAGGCCGGCCAGCGTGCCCTCCCAGACCTCGGCGTCGGGATTGAGGACGAAGACGTACGGGGCGGTCGTCGCGCGGAGACCGACGTTCACGCCGGCGGCGAACCCGCGGTTCTCGCCGGTCTCGATGAGCCCGATCTGCGGGAAGGCGTCCTTCGCGATCCGCCCGCTGAGGTCCCTCGACGCGTTGTCGACGACGACGACCTCGAGCTCGGCGCCGCCCGCGTGCTCGAACACCGAGCGCAGGCAGGCCGTCAGGTACTCGCCCGCGTTGTAGTCGACGACGACGACCGCGAGGTCCATCAGGCGTGCGGCGTCCTGGAGACGAGGAAGATGCCGACCGCGATGAAGGCGACGCCGCCCCAGCGGAGCGGCGGCACGGTCTCGTCCAGGACGAAGAGGTCGAACAGCAGGATCAGGACGTAGGTCAGCGCCGCGAACGGATACGCGAAGGACAGCGAGGCTCGCGACAGGACCACGAGCCACACGAGAGCCGAGAGGCCGAAGAGGAACAGCCCGCCCCACACGAACGGCTGGCCCACCAGGGCCCGCAGCGACGCGCCGTTCAACGAGAAGGTCGCCGGTGTCAGCCGGTCGTTCACCTCGTTCATCCCGTGCTTGAGGGCGAGCTGCGCGACGGCGGCGAGGCCGACGGACAGCAGGATCATCGCGATGAGCATCGTGGGGATCCCCTTCCGGGTTCTGGGTGGAGTGGTATCGAGGTGGGGGGCGCTCACAGGTCCTCGACCTCGATGCGGACCGGGACCTCGACGCGCTCCTGCACGCGCGGCGCATCGATGACCTCGAACAGGTAGCGCTGGGTCTGCACGTGGTAGAGCTGCCCCGTTCGGCGCGAGGAGAGCCCGACCGTGACCCAGTACTTGCCGGGGTTGTAGGGGAAGGGGCCGACCTCGAAGCGGATGCGCTTCTTGCCCTCGAAGCGCTCGATCCCGACCCCCGCCGCCGACGTCCTGGCCTCGAGCACCGGGTGGTTCGTGGCGCCGTCGAGGATCTGGAAGTCGGCGTCGAGATCCTCGATCGGCTGGTTCGCCCGGACGTCGACGACGATCGTGAAGGGGTCGTCCCGCAGGACGTGGCCCTCGGCGCGGCCGTCGGATCGCAGGATCTGGACCTCGGCGATCTCGGCCTCGCGCGAGCCCTGCTCGGGGATGAAGCTCTCGTCGATCTGGCCGAGGAGGACGTAGCGCATCTCGCGCACCACGTCGTCCGGCGCGCCGAGCGCGTGGACCCGGCCGTGGTGGAGCATCATCGCTCGGTCACAGATCGCGCGCACCGTGTCGAGCGCGTGGGTGACCAGCACGATCGTCCGCCCCTCGCGCTGGAAGGTCTTGACGCGGTCGATGCACTTGGCCTGGAACGCCTCGTCGCCGACCGCCAGGACCTCGTCGACGAGCAGCACCTCGGGGTCCACGTGGACCGCGACGGCGAAGCCGAGCCGCACGAGCATGCCGCTCGAGTAGAACTTCACCTGGCTCTCCATGAAGTCCCCGATCTCGGCGAAGGCCACGATGTCGTCGTACGCGCGGTCGGTCTGCTTGCGCGCCAGGCCGAGGAACGATGCGTTCAGGTACACGTTCTCGCGCCCCGTGAGCTCCGGGTGGAACCCCGCGCCGAGCTCGAGCAGGGCGGCCAGACGTCCGCGTTGGGCGACCGAGCCCGACGTCGGCCGCAGGATCCCGGCGATGCACTTCAGCAACGTGGTCTTGCCCGAGCCGTTGTGCCCGATCAACCCGAACGTCGAGCCCTGCGCGATGTCCACGGCGACGTCCCGCAGGGCCCAGAAGTCCTCGGCGCGCGAGTGCGAGGTCAGCAGCCGCTGCTTCACCGAGGTCGGCTTCTCGCGGAAGACACGGAAGCGCTTCGACAGGTCGCGGACCTCGATCGCGGGGGCGCTCACGTGCTCACAACTCCTCCGCGAAGTCGCCCGAACGGGAGAAGAAGTAGCCCCACGCGAGTCGCAGCCCGAGGAGCGACACCGCGAGCGTGATCGCGAGCAGGCCGGCCACCCACGCGAGGCTCACGTCGAACAGGACGGGCGACGGTTGGCCGACGGGCTGGACCACCGCGTACAGGGCGCGGTGGAAGCCCTCGACGACGCCGGTCACGGGGTTCAGCAGGTAGAGACCGAACCGCGGGATGCCGAACCACTCA
>JBLNAW010000210.1:0-9358 GCA_050259555.1 Solirubrobacterales bacterium | reverse complement strand
CCGCGACCCAGAAGAACGCAAGAGGCAGGGCATCGGCGCCTTGGTCCCAGGTGCCGCTCAACGTCTCGGCCGCGAGCTTCACGATGGCGACCCCGAAGTACGCGGTCATCCCGCCGGCGATCCCGAACGCCGGCCCGAGCACCAGCCAACGAGGCACCCGGCGACCCGCCCGCAGCGGCATCCACCGGGGGAAGACCCGACCCCAGGAGTGAACGAGCGCCAGCGGCAGCACCGTGCCGGCCAGGAGGAAGCCGGCCTCGAACATCATCACCGACCGTTTCGCGGCGGTGCTCGCAGCCGTGAGCTCTCCGAACCCCACGGCCGCCTGGGCGCCGAGGCGGAGCAGGCAGCCGGCGACCGCCGCGTACGCCGCCCACCAAGCCCATCTGGGTGGGCGCGACGAGCCCTCGCGGGTCCGCGTCCGGCCGCAGAACAGGCACGGACTGCGCCAGCGGCGCCGGTAGGCGACCGCGGAGGCGCCCACCAGGACGGCCCCGCTCAGGCAGGCCATCCGACTCACGAACGGGACCGGGTGGAACACCAGCCACATGCCAGGGAACAGCCCACCGACCACATCCAGGAGCAGAAACGCGGACGCGACGACCAGTGCCGCGCTCACTCCCCACGCGGCGACCAGCAGCGAGCGACGCCACGGCGCCGTCCTGAGCGCGAGGGCGACCGCCGCGGCCGCGGCGCACAGGCCAACGGCACTCCAGCCGGTGAAGGCGATCAGGTCCGAGCCCATCGGCGGGTAGGAGGGCCCGTCGCCGATCGCCCACCAGATCCGCACCGACCCATAGGCAACCGCCCACGCGACGGCCGCCAGGGGCGCCCAGGTCATCCATCCAGGCGCCGGCTGCGGCAGCGGCCGTTCCATCCGGTGATCGGCCTGCCGGACGGTCTGCCGTTCGGTGACCACCGCTGCTCTCCTTCAGGATCGCGACTTCAGGATCGCGACGTACCGGTGACTGCATGCCATCCAGGGACGAGGTAGGGCACAACCGTCGATGGGCCCAGCACGAGGGGGACCTCCGCATCCAGACGCCGCGTGGAACCGACGCGCCCGTGGGTCGCGTGCGCTCGACGGGAGGCGCGAGAACAAGGCGGATCGGATGGCTCTCACGGTCGGTCGGCAGCGGGAAGGAGAGGTTGATCTGCGGAGACTCTGTGTCGGAGGAACGACGCGGCAGGTCAGCACCTCGTGGCGGATCCGACCTTGGGGGATGGCGATGAGGATCACGGGGGTGACGGAGTTCGCGCCTTCCTTCGCCGGTGCGAGCTCCGGACCTGGGCGAGGAGACGGCTCTGGAGAGGTCATGAGCGTTGGGATCGTCGCCACATCCACGAAGGGCAGAACCGGCGGATACTGTTCTGAGGAAGTCAGCTGATGACGGGCGTCCGCCTCGAGCCCCAGACGACCGGGTCGCTGCCGACAGATGCTCATCGTCGTCATGCGCTCCGCCTGTCGCACGCGGCTCCACGCGGGCACCCTCGTCCGGTCCGAATGGAAGTGAGGTGACGATGCGAGAGCCGCGATCACGCACGCCCGAGGAACTCACGGTCCCAGCACTCGATACGCCCGGGATCGACCGACGCGAGGCCTTCGCCGACGAGCACGTCTGGGTGGGCACGATCCGCACCGATCCCAGGACCTGGTCCGATTGGCACGTCCATCCTGGGCACGACACGTACGGCTACGTCACCGAAGGCGTGGTGCGTGTTGAGTTCGACGCAGCCGGGAACGGCATCGAGGCGGAACCAGGTGGGTTCGTACTGATCCCGGCCGGCGCCCCACATCGCGAAGGGAACCCGGGGGATGTGCCGAACGCGGGCGTCATCTTCCGCATCGGCGAAGGCCAGGTGCTCGAACCGCTCGAGGGTCCGCCCGCATCGACCTGAGCGAGATACCAGATGTCTGCGGGACGTCCCTTACTCGTGGGCGGCGGGGCCATCGCGCTTCCGCAGGTTGTTCGGTGTCGGAGGGGGGATTTGAACCCCCACGGGCTATGCGCCCACTAGGCCCTCAACCTAGCGCGTCTACCATGTTCCGCCACTCCGACGAGCGACGTGGATTCTACCAACGGCCGGGCGGGCGCCCGGCTACTTCCACTGCCAGGACAGCCAGATCACCGAGATACCGAAGATGATGGCCGTGGCCACGGTGATGCGGTCGAGGCGCCGCTCGAGCGCGGTCCCGCCCGAGAGCGAGCCGGAGCCTCCGAACATGTCCGAGAGCCCGCTCCCCTTCCCCGAGTGCAGCAGGATGAAGACGATGAGGAACAGCGAGCTGAGGATGCACAGGATGAGCGCGGCGATGTCGAGCATGGGGGCCCCAGTCTACCCGGCGGGTGTCTCGGCGCCCTCGTCGATGATGGCGCGGTCCGGCAGCGGGAAGTGACAGGCAACGACCTGACCCGGACGCATCGGCTCGAGCACCGGCTCCTCTTCCTTGCACTTCGGGAACTGGGCGTTCGGGCATCGAGGGTGGAACCGACATCCCGAGGGCGGGTCGATCGGTGATGGCACGTCGCCCTCGAGGATGATCCGCTTCTTCTGCGCCGCGAGGTTCGGGTCCGGGATCGGCACCGCCGAGAGCAGGGCGCCCGTGTACGGGTGCTTCGGGTTCTCGTACAGCGTCACCCCGTCCGCCATCTCGGCGATCTTCCCCAGGTACATCACGGCGACCCGGTCCGAGACGTGCTTCACCACGGACAGGTCGTGCGCGATGAACAGGTAGGTGAGGTTGAACTCCTCCTGCAGGTCCTCGAGGAGGTTCAAGATCTGGGCCTGGATCGAAACGTCGAGGGCCGAGACCGGCTCGTCGCACACGATCAGCTTGGGGTGCAGCGCGAGCGAGCGCGCCACGCCGATCCGCTGGCGCTGGCCTCCGGAGAACTCGTGCGGATAGCGGTTGTAGTGCTCGGGGCTCAGGCCGACGAGCTCCATGATCTGCTGGACCTCAGATCTGATGTTCCCCTTCGGGACCGTGTGGTGGAGCCGGAACGGCTCCGAGATGATCGAGCCGACGGTGCGACGCGGGTTCAGCGACGCGAACGGGTCCTGGAAGATCATCTGCATGTTGCGGCGGACGTCGCGGAGGTTGCCGCCCTTCAGCTTCGTGATGTCCTGCCCGTCGAACTCGATCGTGCCGTCCGTCGCGTCGTAGAGGCGCATGATCACGCGCGCGAGGGTGGACTTGCCGCACCCGGTCTCACCGACGAGGCCGACGGTCTCGCCTGGGTAGATCTCCAGATCCACGCCGTCGACGGCGTGCACGTTGCCGATCTTCTTCTGGAAGATGATGCCTTGTGTGATCGGGAAGTACTTCTTGACGCCCGTGATCTTGACGAGCGGCGTGCGCGCCTTCTCCGTCACGGGACCCGGCTGCTCGGTCACCTGCGTGCTCATGAGCGGGCGGCCACCTCCTCCGCGAAGATACGCTCCTTGTCCGCGAGCGAGAGGTGGCACGCGGCGGCGTGATGGCCGTCCGTGGGCAACAGCTCGGGGATGTCGACCCTGCACTTGTCGAACACGTACGGGCACCGGGGGTGGAACGCGCAACCCGGCGGCACGAAGATGAGCGAAGGCGGCAGGCCCTTGATCGGATGCAACCGCTCCCGGTGGACCTCGTCCACCCGCGTGATCGAGCCCAGCAGCCCCCACGCGTACGGGTGGTGGGGCCGGTAGTAGATGTCCTCCGCGGTGCCGTACTCGACGATCTTGCCCGCGTACATCACCTGCAGATGGTCGCAGTGCTCGGCGACGACGCCGAGGTCGTGCGTGATGATCACGACCGCCGCGTTGAACTCCTCGCGGAGGCGGTCGATGAGATCGAGGATCTGCGCCTGCACCGTCACGTCCAGCGCGGTCGTCGGCTCGTCCGCGATGACCAGGTCGGGGTTGAGGCTGAGCGCCATCGCGATCATGGCGCGCTGCCGCATGCCGCCCGAGAACTCGTGCGGGTACTGCCGCGCACGCTCGTCGGGCTTGGGGATGCCGACGCGGCGGAGCATCTCGACCGACTGGTCGAAGGCCTCCTTCTTCGAGATCTTCTGATGGGCCCGGATCGCCTCGCCGATCTGCGAGCCGACCTTGTAGAAGGGATGGAGCGAGGTCATCGGGTCCTGGAAGATCATCGAGATCTTCGCGCCCCGGATGTGCCGCATCTCGTCCACGGGGATCTGCAACAGGTCCTGGCCCTGGAAGATCACTTCGCCCTCGATGATCGCCTGCCGGCGGGTGATGAGGCCCATCACGGTCAGGAACGAGACCGACTTGCCCGACCCCGACTCTCCCACCACGCCGAGCGTCTCGCCGGGCATGACCTGGAAGCTGAGCCCGTCCACGGCCTTCACGAGGCCGTCGTCGGTCGGGAAGGTGACCTTGAGGTTCTTGACCTCGAGCAGCGGTTCAGCCACGGGCACTCCTCCGGGCGGCGGTCGGCGCCTCTACTCGGCTCACGTGTACCGGACCCGTGGGTCGAGGAAGGCGTAGATGATGTCGACGATCAGGTTCGCGAACGTCACGAAGAACGCCGCGATCAAAGTCACGTCCAAGATAGCGTAGAGGTCGCCCGAGAACACCGACTTCACCGCGTAGTTGCCCAGACCCTGGAGGTTGAAGACGGTCTCGGTGATCAGCGCGCCGCCGAGCAGGCTCCCGAGGTCCAGCCCGAGGATCGTGACGATCGGGGTGAGGCTCGCCCGCAAGCCGTGCTTCATGACGACCCTCCGTTCGGACAGACCCTTGGCTCGAGCCGTCCGGATGTAGTCCTCGCCCATCGCCTCGATCAGGTTCCCGCGGGTCATACGGGCGTAGAAGGCCGCGTATGCGAGCGCCAGCACGCTCCACGGCAGGATCATATGGATGAACCACTCGCCGACCCCGTACTTGCCGATCGAGTAGAAGCCGGTCCCCGGTAACCAGCCCAGCTTGTACCAGAAGATGAACAGCGCCACCGGTCCGACGAAGAACACCGGGGCCGAGACGCCGAACAACGCGAACCCCATCGCGGCGCGGTCGAAGAGGCTCCGTGGTCGTAAGGCAGACAGGATCCCGATGGGGATGCCGATCATCAACCACAGCACCGCGGCTCCGAGCGCGAGCTGGATCGTGATCAGGAGTCGGTCGAAGATGATGGGCCGCAGCGCCGAGCGCGTGTTGAACGAGAAGCCGAGGCCCGGCCATCCGTACTCGTCACCCAGGAAGATCCGCTTCACGAACAGTGCGTACTGGACGACCATCGGCTTGTCCAGCCCGAATTGAAGCTTGACCTCTGCCACGAGCTCGGGCGTCGGCTGCTTCCCCGCGAAGTTCACGGACGGGTCGGTCGGGGGCATCACGAAGAAGATCAGGTAGGTCAGCATCGTGATGAGCAGCAGGGTGACGAAGACCCACAGGAGCCGCCGCACGATGTATCGGAGCATGGTCGTCCCAGTCTATCGGTCAGGGAAGTGGGAGGGGCCTCGGAGGCCCCTCCCACTCCATGTCGGTGTCGGTGCTAGATCTGTGCCACCTGATCCATCGTGAGCCCGTTGTCGACGGCGACCCTCGAGTACGCCGTCCAGCTCGCCGATGCATCGAAGTTCCACGCGACCACCGAGTCGGCGATCTCCGTGTTCTGAGAGCCCCAGCGATAGGGCACCCACGGCACGATCTCCTCCATCAGCCGCGGGTCGAGCGCCGCCCAGCACGCGCTGTACGCGTCGCCGGCCGGTGTCGAGACGCAGGCTTCCATGTCCGCATCCACGCTGGGAAGCGGGTTGGCGCCGTTGTCCGTCGCAGCGTTCCAGGCCGCCAGGACCTTGGCCCCACACTCGGTGGCGAGATCCTTCGTCAGCCCGATGTTGGAGTAGTTCACCAGGCCCGAGCACGCCGAGCCGGCGGTGTTGAACAGGAAGAAGTCGAACCCGTACGGGCTCGCGTAGTCCTTCCCCCAGCCGGCGTTGATGGCGATCGGGATCAGGTTGTCCATCGTCTGGATCGTCGTGTAGGCCGTGGACACGTCGAGCTCACGGGTCTTGAGCTGGATGCCGATCTTCGCGAGGGCCTCCTCCATGATCGGCGTGTACTTGTCCCACGGCGAGTAGTTCCGGTTGATGAAGATGACGTTCTTGCAGACGTCGGCGTCGCAGACCCCGTCCTGGTTCGAGTCGTACTTCGACTGGGCCATCTCCGCCTTGGCGGCGTCGACGTCACCCGCGAAGTTCGGGCTCGGGTACGGGTCGTAGCTGGCCGTGTCCGGCAGCACCGTCGGCGGCTCGATCGTCGTCGCGATCTCGCCGGTCGTCGGGCCTCCGGTCGCCTGCAGGAGCGCTGCCTTGTCGACGACGAAGTTCACCGCCTTGCGGACGTGGACGTCGTCGAACGGCGGCACGATGAGGTTCATCGTGATGTACCAGGTCCGGTCACCAGGATCCGTCTTGAGGTTGTCCTGGAGGTCCGGGTTCGTGAGGTACTGCTGCAGGATCGCCGCCGGCGGTGCGCCGTGCGCGATGTCGATGTCCCCGCTCAGGACCCGGTTGTAGATGTCCTCGGTGTTCGTGTTCACGATGTACGACCAGCCGTCGATGTAGTTCTTGCGGTTATCGTCGGTCGCCTGGTCGTACGAGGGGTTGCGGACCATGTACATGAACTTCTCCGGCTCGTACCCGGAGACCGGCTTCAGCGTGTCGCAGGACGTGGCGTCCAGCTGGTCCGAGCCGAGGAACATGTACGGGCCGTCCGACATCACGTACCGGCCGTAGTCGCCGGCCTTGTCGAAGCACCCCGCGACCTCCGGTGGGACCGGAGCCGCGGCCGGCTGCGCGAGCCGGTACAGGAAGTCACCCGTCGGGCGCTCGAGCTGGAAGACGATCGTCTTGTCATCCGGCGTCGTGATGCCCTCGATCGGGTCGCTCTGCGACTTGCCGTTGCAGTCCATCCCGACGATCGTGCCGCAGTAGTAGTTGCCGTACTGCGCGATCAGGGACTTCGTGTTGATGCGCTGGAACGCGAAGGCGACGTCCGCAGAGACGACCGGCCGGCTGAGCGGCGGCTGCCACATCACGCCGTCCTTCAGCGTGAACGTGACCGTCAAACCGTCGGCGGACACCTGCCCCAGGTCGGTCGCGAGGTCGGGAACGGGTTGGTTCCCGCCCTGGTCGGCCGGCAGCCATGGGTAGCTCACGAGGCCGCGGAGCAGGAAGTTGCCCATGATGGACCACGCCGTTCCGAGGTACTCACCCGTCGGATCGAACGCGTTCGTGAACCCGAAGCTGCTCGGTGCCTCCTCACGGAGGATGCCGCCGGTCGGCGGCGTGCCGCTCGCCCCGGTCGCTCCCGTTCCGGTCGTGCTGGTCGGGCCGGTCGTGCTCGTCCCGCCGTCGTTCCCGCCGCATGCAACGGCGACGAGTCCGAGCGCCGCGATGAGCGCAACGACCATGAGATGTTTCTTCACTATCCCACCCCCCTCGATGGGTCGATGGTTCCCCTGTGTGTGCGTCCTTCGCCCGTGCGCGACTCCCCCTTTCCCTTCCTCACCCGGTCACCTGGGTCCTCGGGTCGAGCGCGTCTCGCAACCCGTCACCGACGAGGTTGAACGCGAGCGTCGTGAGGACGAGCGCCATGCCCGGGAAGAACAACATCCACCAGGCGACCGTGTAGAGCTGTCCTCCCGAGGCCTCGGAGATCATCCGGCCCCACGAGGGCGTCCCCTGCGGGATGCCGATGCTGAGGTACGAGAGGGCCGCCTCGAACAGGATGTTGCTCGGGATGATGAGCGTGCCGTAGACGATGATCGGAGCCGCGAGGTTCGGGAGCACGTCGCGGAGCAAGATATGACCCGAGCCCGCCCCGACGGACCGGGCGGCCTCGATGAACTCCTTGTTCCGGATGGTCAGGACCTGTCCACGCACGATGCGCCCGATGTACGGCCACGTGAACAGCGCGATGATCGCGGTGACGAGCGAGATGCCCGGTTGTATCAATCCCCCGAGGCACCCCTCCGCCGTGATCGAGCAGGCGGCGGCGATCCCGATCGCGAACAGCAGGACAGGCAGCGACAGGATCAGGTCGATGCTGCGAGAGATGAGGGTGTCCACCCAGCCGCCGTGGAATCCCGCGAGCGACCCGAGGATGATCCCGATGAGGATCGCGAAGCTCGTGGCGAGGAGCGCGACGGTGAGGGATGTCCGGGCGCCATAGACGGTCCGCACGAAGACGTCCCGCCCCGACGTGTCCACGCCGAACCAGAAGGTGCTCGAGGGACCCTGCTCCGGCAGTCCGATCTCGCTCAGCGTGTCGCGGTAGAGATCGTTGGGGCCGTGGTGCGCGATGTCTTTCGCGATGAGCGGCGCGGAGATCGCGATGACCACCAACACGATGATGAAGAGGGCGGCGGCGACGGCGACCTTGTCCTTCCGGAAGCGGCTCCAGAAGATCTGCCAGGGGCTGCGGCCGATGACCCCGCTGCTCGGCTCCGCTCCGCCGAGCTGCGGACCCTCCTCTACGACGTCCTCGCCCGTGATCTGGCTCAATCCGCCCCCCGTCCGTCGCGGTCGCGCCGGAGTCTACCCACGTCGCCGCACGCCAGCCAACGGCTGCCGTCTGAACCCTATACGGGCACCGGGCGCTCGAGGGATTGACGGGGGCGCAGGTCGAGGCGACGCCGAAGCCCCTGGTCGGGCTAGGTGTAGCGGACCCGCGGGTCCAAGAAGGCGTAGAGGATGTCCACGAAGAAGTTGGCGACCACGATGAAGAAGGTCGCGAGCATCGTCACGCCCATGACCGCCGGGAAGTCGGCCGCGTAGAGCGACTTCAGCGCGTACTGCCCGAGGCCCGGCAACTGGAAGACCGACTCGGTGATCACGGCCCCCCCGAGCAGGAAGGCGACGTCCATGCCGAACATCGTGACGATCGGCGTGAGCGCCGCCCGCAGACCGTGACGGTAGATCACGGTGCGCTCGGGCAGGCCCTTCGAACGGGCGGTGCGGATGTAGTCCTCGGCCATGGTCTCCATCAGGTTGCCGCGGGTCATCCGCGAGTAGAAGGCCGCCGAGGTGATCGCCAGGGAGAACCATGGAAGGACGAAGTACCCCTGGAAGACGGACTCGAGGACGCTCTGCCCCTGCGGGAGTCCGGCCGTCGGTAACCAGCCCAGCCAGAAGTGGAACACGTACAGGAGCAGGAGCCCGAGCCAGAACACCGGCATCGAGACACCCACGAGCGCGAAGATCATCGCGCTGCGGTCGATGAGCGTGCCCCGTTTGATCGCCGAGATGATCCCGATCGGGATCCCGATCAACAGCCAGATGACCGCCGCACCGATGGTGAGGGCGATCGTGACCGGCATGCGACTGAAGATGTCGTCCTTGACGGG
>JBLNAW010000209.1:0-13864 GCA_050259555.1 Solirubrobacterales bacterium | reverse complement strand
CGGCGAACGGCGCCGAGCGACTCACGCCGGCTCGTGTGAAACGCCTCGTCCGCGCGGCCCGCGCCTGAGCCTCACCGCGCGGAGGCGTCGCGGACGCAACGCACGGCCCACGGGATCGCCTCGAGCCGCTCGGGCGCGATCGGCTCGCCGCAGACGTCGCACCTGCCGTACGTGCCGTCGTCGAGCTTCTCGAGCGCGCGCTTCACGTCGCGGAGCTTCGCGTCGAGCTTCTTCGCGGCGTCGACCTGCGTGATCCGCTCGATCGCCTGGTTCGTGCCCTCGCCGACACGCTTGCCGAACGAGAGCGCGCCCATCGGGTCGCGGGGTGCGGCTTTGAGCTCGGCGAGCTCGGCCTCGAGCGCGTCCCTCGTGGTCTCGAGGACCGGGCGCACATCCGGAGGCGTCATCAGACGTCGAGGAGGTCGGGGTCGCCGCCGGCCTGCCCGATCGCACCGGCGCCGTCGCCGTCCGCGAGCACCGCCGGGGCCGCGAGCGAGCGACGCGCCTCGAGCTCCTTGAAGACCTCGGTCGCGTGGTCGACGCAGAGGACGACGAGGTCGCCCGGCCTCGAGCGGTCGAGCGCCTTGCGTGTCGCATCCATCTCGTCGAGCACGATCTCGACGGAGCCGGCTCGGGCGCCGCTCGCCATCGCCTCGCGGACGCCCTCGAGGATGCGCCCAGCGGTCTCCCCGCGCTCGCGGCCACGGGTCGAGCGGTCCTCGCGGATGATCACATCGTCGAAGTGACGAGCGGCGACACGGCCGAGCTCACGCATGTCCTCGTCGCGCCGGTCCCCCGCCGTCGCGACGACCGCGACGCGCAGGTTCGCCGACCACGAGGGCTCGCCGGGTCGCCCGAGCACCGGCGCGTCCGAGGTCAGCCGCTCGACGAAGTCGCCGAGCATCTCGAGGCCGGCCGCGTTGTGGGCGTAGTCCATGAGCACCTTGCGACCGTGCAGGTCGAAGACGTTCAGCCGGCCGGGTGTCTGATAGATCGAGGTGGAGAACGAGCGCAGGCCCTGGCGGATGTCATGCAGGTGCGCGCCGGCGACGTGTGCCGCGGCCGCCGCCGCCATCGCGTTCTGGACCATCATCCGCGCGCGCCCCTCGAACGTCGCCGGCAGCGTATGGACCCACGCGATCGGCATCGTGCGGCGACCCTCGCGGATCACCATCATCTCCCCGCGGTCGCTCTTCTCGAGCACGACCGCCTTGCGCCCGCGCCGGACCCACCGCTCGAGGAAGGCGTTCTCGGGTTGCATCGAGAAGAGCACCACGCTGCCGCTGCACGCCTTGCGCATCTCGAGCACGAGCGGGTCGTCGGCGTTCAGCACCGCCCAGCCGGTCTTCGGCACGGCCTCGACCACGACCTGTTTCACGGCCGCGAGCTGCGCGAGCGTGTCGATGCCCTTCAGCCCGAGGTGGTCGCCGGTCACGTTCATCACGACCGCGACATCGTTGTGGCCGTAGCCGAGGCCCTCGCGCAGGATGCCGCCGCGCGCCGTCTCGAACACCGCGAAGTCCACGCGCGGGTTCTGGAGCACCATCTGGGCGGACTTCGGGCCGCTCGCGTCGGCGCGCTTCACCAAGCGTCCGTCGATGTAGATGCCGTCGGTCGTCGTGAACCCGACCGAGCGCCCCATCCCCTTGAAGATGTGGCTGATCATGCGCACGGTCGTCGTCTTGCCGTTCGAGCCGGTGACCGCGACGATCGGGATCCGCGAGGGTGTGCCCGTCGGGAACAGCAGGTCGACGACGTGCATCGCGACGAACTGGGCCTCGCCCTCGGTCGGGTGGGTGTGCATGCGGAAGCCGGGGGCGGCATTCACCTCGACGATCGCACCCCCGGTCTCACGGACCGGGCGCGTGATGTCGGGCACGAGGAAGTCGATCCCCGCGACGTCGAGGCCGACCACGCGCGCGGCCTCCTCCGCGATCTCGACGTTCTCCTCGTGCGCCTCCCACGTCCGGTCGATCGAGATGCCGCCGGTCGACATGTTGCCGGTCGCTGCGAGCTTCACGAACATGCCCTCGGGCGGCACGTCGTCGAGCGCGAACCCCTGCTTCTTCACGAGCGCCTCAGCGACGGCGTCCACCTTGATCTTCGTGAGCACCTTCTCGTGGCCGATGCCGCGACGCGGGTCGTCGTTCGTGATCCCGACGAGCTCACGGACCGTGTGCGAGCCGTCGCCCGTGACGCCGGCCGGCACGCGCTCGGCGACGGCGACCATCCGGCCGCCGACCACGAGCACGCGGTAGTCGTTGCCGGTGACATAGCTCTCGACCACGACGTCGCCGCGGCGCGCCTCGGGGAGGGCTCGCTTGAAGCCGGCGCGGACGTCGCGCTCGGTGCGCAGGTCCAGGCCGACGCCGCGTCCGTGGTTCCCGTCGAGGGGCTTGGTCACCACGGGGAAGCCGATCCGCTTCGCGGCCGAGACCGCTGCGTCCTCGTCCCGCACGATCTCTCCGCGCGGGACCGGCAGGCCGGCCGAGGCGAGCAACCGCCGCGTCATGTCCTTGTCGCCCGCGATGTCGACCGCGAGCGCCGAGGTCTTCGAGGTCATCGTGGCGCGGACCCGCTGCTGGTACCTCCCCCACCCGAGCTGCACGAGCGAGGCCTCGTTCAGGCGGATCCAGGGGATGTCGCGGCTCGCAGCCTCGTCCACGATCGCCTGCGTGCTCGGCCCGAAGGCACGGCGCTCGGCGAGCAGGATCAGGCGCTCGAGCTCGGCGAGGAAGTCGAAGTCCTTCCGGGGCTTCACGAGGTGGTTCACGAGCTCGACCGCGAGGCGGCCGGCCTCGAGCCCGACCTGCTCCTCCCAGTAGCCGTAGATCACGTTGTAGCGGCCGGCCTCGCCGGTGCTCCGCGTCTTGCCTCGGTAGACGTGCGCGCCGGACTCGCGCTGGAGCTCGATCGCGATGTGCTCGGCGACGTGACCCGCCCACGTGCCCTCGATCAGGCGCTCGCGGAACCCGCCGCGCCTGCCGAGCGAGCACGAGTGCTCGCCCACGCCCGGGAGCATCTCGAGGAGGCCCTCGACGAACCCGGGCACCGTGTTCGACGGCCAGTGCTCGAGCGAGCCGAGGTCGACGAGCAGCCGGATCGCGGGATCGTAGGACCAGTAGTTCGGACCGCGGAAGACCTGCGTCTCGACGATCGCGAGGTCGGGCTTGGCCTTCGGCTTGCGGGCTGTGGGCTCGGTCTTGGCGCGTCTGCGCTCGGCGGAGGAGCGGGTCCTCGCCTCCGTCACTCCGAGGCCTCGCGCTGCTCGAGGGCGCGGGGCTCGGCGAGCAGGGTCCGACCGCGCAGGTCGAACCAGTAGCCCGCCGGCAGCGAGTGCAGGACCGCGCCGCTCACCATGAGCGGACGATAGCCCTTCCCGCGGAACGCGTCGGTCTTCACCTGGCTGCCGTCGACGATCGTCACGGCGCCCTTGCCAACCACCTGGAGCGTGCGGTCCGAGTGCACGATGGCGCAGGTGTCCTCGTCCACGCCGATGCCGAGCAGCGCCGGTGACTGCGCGACGAGGGCGAGCAGCCGCCCGATCCGCCCGCGCTGCTCGAAGTGCTGGTCGATCACCACGTTCTGGATCACGCCGAGCCCCGCCGCGAGCTGCACCATCCGGTGCTTCGGCGTCGGCCCCGACTGCCCGAACGCAACCATGTGGCTCGCCATCGCGCTCGCGCCCGCGCTCGTCCCCGCGAGCACCGCCCCGCGGTCGTGCGCGAGCAGCAGCCCGTCCGCGAGCTTCGTGCCGCCGACGACCTGCGTGAGGCGCGACTGGTTGCCGCCGGTGAGGAACACGCCGGTCGCATCGGCGAGGAGCTTCCCGACGGCCGGGTCGTTGGCCTCGGCGCGCTCCTCGGGACGCAGCCCCGAGACTCGACCGATCCCGAGGCTCGTGAACAGCTCGCGGTAGATCTCGGTCGCCTCCTCACCGAGCGAGGACGCGGTCGAGATCACGACGACGTGGCCGTCGACGCCGCCGGCCGACTTCGCGAACCGCGCGAGGATGGCCTTGTGCCGGAGCTTGTCCTCGGCCCCGCCGATCACCATCACGGGGCCGGCCGCGAGGGCGACCGGACGCACGGGCTTGCTCATGCGAGGCAGTGTAGCCGCAGGTCGGAGGCGGTTCGCGCTAGTGAGGCCTCACGCTCCGCTCGGCGTCGCCCGGCGGACGGAGGATCAGGCGGTCGTGGGGCTCCACGACGTCGACGGTGCCCTCGAGGCCGGTCTCGACGAGGAGCTCGAAGCCGTCCTTCGGCACGAGCTCGTCGGTCTCCACGCGCTCGTCGGTGAGCACGAACTCGACGCCTCTGGCCGTCCGTTGCATGCGCACCGCGGCCTCGGGGTTGAAGCGCCGAGCAGCCTGCCATGTTCGCTGCAGGATCTCGACGGCCCAGTCGGTGAACTCGATCACGGTCGGGCCATGGTACCGGCGCTCAGTCGAAGAGCCGCCGCGGGCGACCGCCGTCCGGCCGGCCGTTCCTCCAGTCGCGCCCGTCCCGAGAGTCGGGACCGGCCCAGGCGGCGCCGACCCACAGCAGCACCCAGAAGCCGATCACGAGCGCCGTGGCCAGGAACGCGCCCATCACCGCGCCTCCACCGCGTTGCCGAGCAAACGGTAGCCGGCGCTCACGAGCCGGATCCCGAGCGAGAGCCGCAGCCCGCGGGGGCTCCTCGTCTCCCGGTGCCGCCGGGTGCGCCCATCGCGCGCCGCCTCGGCGTACAGGCCGTCGAGCTTCGCGCGCACGAGCTCGCGGCCGATCGACGGACCGAGCATCCCGAACCCTCCCATGTGGACCTCCCCACCCGTAACCTGTATCGGACCCTATACCGGTTAGCGTAACTTGTCAACCGCTTTCACCGGTGTACACTTCGAGACGACATGATCGACATCGACAAGCACACCTCGTCGGCCTCGGCCGCCCCCGGCGACCTCGAGGTCCTTCAGCGCTTCCTCAACCTGCACGATCACCTCGCCGACGGCACCACGGTCGACGCGCCGTCCGAGATGGTCCGGACGTTCCTCCTCGAGCGCGGCTTGCTCGCACCGGAAGAACGGTTCACCGACGCGGATCGTGAGACGTATCTGGAGCTGAACCGAGCCCTGCGCGGGTTGATCCGGACCACCGAAGGGGAACCGCTCCCCCCCGCCGACGCGGACGTGATCGACCGGCTCGGCGTCGAGGCCGGCCTCCATCCGCACTTCCACGCCGAGCGCGAGCCAACGCTCGAGGCGCGGGTCGAGGGCGTGGCCGCGGCCTTCGGCACGATCGTCGCGATCGCGTTCGTCGCCTCGTTCGACGGCACGTTCGCGCACCTGAAGACCTGCGCGTCCGAGGACTGTCGCGCGGTCTTCTACGACCGCTCCAAGAACCACTCGGGCCGGTGGTGCTCGATGGACGTCTGCGGGAACCGGGCCAAGGTCCGCGCCTGGCGCGAGCGACAGAAGGTCGCCGAGTGACGACCGTCGAGTTCCCGCTCGTCGGCGCGGGCGGCGAGCCGGTGGACCTGGTCCGGACGCTCAACTCGCACGGATTCGTCGACCTGCCGCCGATGCGGCCGGCGGCCGACTACCGCTCGCTCGAGATCACGCTGCCGACCGGGCGCGGGCGGCCGAGGACGGTGCGGATCCACGCCGGCCGAGACGGCCACGGCGCGATGACGGTGCTGGGGCCGGCGATCTCGGCGTCCACCGCGAGCCGCCTCTCGGCGACGGTGCGGCACGTGCTCCGTCTCGACGCCGATCTCTCCGCCTTCTACGCGATAGCGGCCGAGGATCCCGACCTGTCCTGGGTCGTGACCGGCGCCGGGCGGATGGTGCAGAGCCCGACCGTGTTCGAGGACGTCGTGAAGACGGTCTGCACGACGAACTGCACGTGGTCGGCGACGCGCCGGATGGTGGACGCGATCGTCGAGCACCTCGGCGAGGCGGCACCGGGCGCGCCGGCCGAGGGCCCGTTCGGGCGCGCCTTCCCGACGCCCGAGCGCATGGCGGAGGCCGGCGAGGGCTTCTACCGGGACGTCGCTCGCGCCGGTTACCGCGGGGCGCACCTCATCGCGATCGCGCGCTCGGTCGCCGAGGGTGGGACCGACCTCGAGCGCTTCTCTCGCGCCTCGACCGACGAGCTCCCCGACGAGGAGATGGAGGCCGAGCTGCTCGCGCTCCCCGGTGTGGGACCGTACGCGGCGGCCCACATCATGATGACCGTCGGCCGGTACCACCGGCTGATCCTCGACTCGTGGACCCGACCGACGTACGCGAAGAAGGTCGGGCGCAAGGCCGTGAAGGACGCCGCCATCGAGCGCCGGTTCCGCCACTACGGCACCTACGCTGGCCTCGCCTTCTGGTTGCTCCTCACGCGCGACTGGGTCAAGCAGCTCTGATCGGGGTCGCGGCAGCCCTCGCGCGAGGACACGAGGCTTCGGTGCGGGGAGGCCGGGTCCTTGCACCGCCCTCCGGGCCGCCCTAGCCTGCCCGCGTGGACGCGTTCATCTACCTGCGGGTTCGGCCCGGACAGGTCGAGGACGTCGTCGTCCAGCTCCAGGCCACTCGAGGCATCCGAGCCGCCGTGACGGTCATCGGCGACTGGGACGTGCTCGCGGCGGCGCACGCCCCGGACCTGGTCACGATCGCGGAGACCGTCATCCGGCAGCTGCATCGCATCGAGGGGGTCGAGCGGACCGTCACCGCGCCGGTCGTCCCGGGCGACGTGCTCGGTCTCGCGGGCGGCGGGCTCCGCACGCCGATCCCGATGCAGCAGCACGGCGATGCCTGCTTCGTGCACGTCCGGGCGGCGCCGGGGATGGCGACCGCCCTCGTCGAGTCGCTCTCCGCCTTGGAGGACGTCGCGGCGGTCGCGCTGATCGCCGGCGACTACGACGTGCTCGCCGAGATCCCGTACCCCTGGGAGCAGGCCTCCCGCGTGATCGTGGACCACCTCATCCCGCTCCCCGGCGTGGTGGCGACGAAGACGCTCGTGGCGGTGCCGTACCTGGAGCCGGAGGACGAGGACCGCGATCAGTTCTCGGCCTGGTCCTGAATCGGCCTAGAGCCGGACGTTCGAGAAGCGGAGCCGCTCCTCAGCGAGGGTGACCTCCTCGACCCGCGTTGCCCCATGCTCGGCGAGGAACGTGAGCATGCGCTCGACGAGCCACTCGGGGGCCGAGGCACCGCTCGCGAGTCCCACGATCTGGGTGCCCTCGAGCCAAGCCGGGTCGACCTCGGTCTCATCGTCGACCAGGTATGCCGGCGTTCCGAGCTCTCGTGCGACCTCGGCGAGGCGGTTCGAGTTCGAGGAGTTCACCGAGCCGATCACGAGCACGACGTCCGCGCGCCGCGCGACCTCCTTCACCGCGTCCTGGCGGTTCTGCGTGGCGTAGCAGATGTCCTCGCGCGGAGGTCCCTCCATCGAGGGGAACCGCTCGCGGAGCACGCGGATGATCTCGTTCGTCTCGTCGACCGAGAGCGTGGTCTGCGTGAGGTAGGACAGGTTCGTGGGCTCGGGGATCACGACCGATCGCGCGTCCTCCACGTCCTGCACCAAGATCGTGCGGCTGGGAGCCTGGCCGGTGGTGCCGACCACCTCTTCATGGCCGGCGTGACCGATCAGCACGATCGTCCGGCCCTCGCCGGCGAACCGGCGCGCCTCGAGGTGGACCTTCGTGACGAGCGGACACGTGGCGTCGAGCACCGTGAGCCCGCGGGCCTCGGCGTTCGCGTACACCTCGGGGGCCACGCCGTGGGCCGAGAGCACCACGACCGCGCCCGACGGCACCTCGGTCTCCTCCTCGACGAACACCGCGCCCTTGGACTCGAGGTCGCGAACGACGTGGAGGTTGTGGACGATCTGCTTGCGCACGTAGACGGGCGACCCGTGCTTCGCGAGAGCCTGCTCGACCGCCTCGACGGCGCGGTCGACGCCGGCGCAGTAGCCGCGTGGGGCCGCGAGGAGGACGGTGCTCGGCACCGTGCCATCGTACGGGCGAACGAACATGACCGTTGGTCACGTTCACGTTGTCGTTTGTCGGAGGGCGTTGGTAGGGTCGTCGCGACGCAAACGGACGTTCGGTCCGATCCTCCCCCGCCCGCATCGTGCCTCTTCCTCCACGCCCAGGGCTGGACGGCGCACGTATGGGGAGGGGAGCTGGCCCGGACGCACGGGTGCGTCGAGGTCGTCTATCGGCACTCGACACGAGGAGGTGATCCACCCACCCACGACCTACCGCGGGTCGACCGGCGGAGCCCGCCGACCGGTCGCGCGGACCTGGCCGCCAGCCAGCGCCCACCGCGGGGGTGACCCACATCGATGGCATATCTCAGTAGATGGTGCCGCCGCATCATCATCGCGGCGGCCGTGATGCCCGCACTCCTGTCCGTCCTCCCGAGCACCGCTCGGGCGACGCTGCCGGGGCGCATGGAACGGAAGGTCGACCAGCGCATCTGCGACTACGACTGGAAGACCTCGAAGCGCGAGGTGAAGCAACTCATCCGGTGCGCCGCCCGCCACTGGGGCAGCCCTGGCGGCGCGAACAAGGCGCTCGACGTCGCCCGGTGCGAGTCCGGATTCCAGCCCGACGCCTACAACCCCTCGGGGTACGCGGGCGTCTACCAGCAGGCCGTCCGCTACTGGCCCGACCGCGCGGACAAGTGGGGGTTCCCCGACCGATCCGCCTACAACGGCCGTGCCAACATCATCGTGTCCATCCGGATGGCGAACTCCGCCAACGGCTGGCGCATCTGGAGCTGCGGTTGAGCGAGCGTCGCAGCTAGCGCACCGGACCGCCCGGGCGGGGAAGCGCCTTCACGGCACCCCGGACCTCCTCGAGGGAGGCCGCGACCACGGTCGCCCCGGGCAGGTCCCGGTCGGTGACGATCCGCAGGAACGGGTAGGCCTCACGCGCCGCGACCACGAACCCCTCGAACGGCCCGAAGACCACGACGACGTGCGGTCGCTCCCCGTGGAGCTGCTCGAGCGCGGCCTCCTCGTCCGTGGCGCCCGGCGCGAGCTCCCAGTCGGCCGAGACCGCGGCGTGCTTCAGCGCCGCGAGTGCCTCGGCGTCGGGGGCGACACACAGCACCTTCAGCGCACGGCACACGCCCTAGAGCCAGTCCTTGCGCTTGAAGACCCAATACAGGATGCCCGAGGTGACGAGCATCGTGGAGAGCGCGACCGGATACCCGATCTTCCAGGAGAGCTCGGGCATGTGGCGGAAGTTCATCCCGTAGATGCCGGCGATGAGCGTGGGCAGCAAGATGATCGCCGCCCAGGACGTCACCTTCTTCATCACCACGTTCAGGCGCATGGACTCGATCGCGAGCTGCACCTCACGGGCCGACGTCAGGATGTCCCGCACGTTGTCGATGAGCTCGATCGACCGGATCACATGATCCTCGACGTCCCGGTAGTACGGCCCGAGCGCGGAGGTCACGAGCCCGGGTGTCTCCTGGAGCTGGTCCACGACCTCGCGCATCGGGACGACGAGCCGCCGCATCCGCGACACGGTGCGCCGGACCCGGAAGATGTCCGCGACGAGCGGTCGCTCGGGATGTCCCATGAGCGCCCCGTCCTCGTGATCGACCCGCTCCTGGATGCCGTCCGTGACGTCCTCGAGCCGCTCGACGACGTCCAGGTAGCCGTCGACGATCTCGTCCACCAGTACGTACAGGTCGTAGCCGACCCCCTCGCGCTCGAGCTCGTCGCCCCGCCCGAGCCGCTCGTAGCTGCTCCGGAAGTCGAACAGGGGCCTCCGGCGGATCGTGACGACGAACGCACGGCCTGCGTACAGGTGGACCTCGCGATCCTCGAGCTCCTCGTCCGCCCCGAGCGACACCGCGTGGACCACGATGAAGTCGTGGTCGCGGAACCGCTCGATCTTCGCGCGCTGTCCCCAGTTCCGGCTGTCCTCGATCGAGAGCTCGTGCAGGTCGAAGGTCGCCTGCAGCGCGGTCAGCTCCTCGAGGGTCGGGTCCACGGCGTCGACCCAGACACGCGTCGCCACGTCTCGCGCGTGGGCTACGGACGCAGCGTCGAACGGACCCTCCTCGACGAGGCCACCGTCCCGGTAGGCGCGGACCGTCAGCACAGCGCGAGCCTACCGCGCTCGGTGCGTCGGTAGACTCCGCGCGATGCCGGATCTCGAGCCGTTCCTGCGCTTCTGGCGCGCGCTCGACGGCCTGTTCGAGCACGAGGAGCGCACACGTTGGGGCGCGGTCGTCACCGACGCGCGCTACCCCCACGTGCAAGAGGCGAACTACGCGCGCGTGGACGGCGTGGAGCCGGACGGGCTCGCGGCGATCGAGTCCGCCCTCGTCCCCGCGCTCGAGCGCTCGGGCGCCGAGCGTGAGCACGTGGTCGTGTTCTCCCCTGAGGACCGGACCGATCTGCTCGTTGAGGCGAGCACCCGCGGCGACACGCTCGTGTGGGACCTCGTCATGGCGCACAGGGGTGGGCTCGATACCACGACAGGGCCACAGACCGGGGGGCCCGTCGAGGAGATCCTCGACGCCGACCCGAGCTTCTGGGCGGCGCACCGCGTCTCCACCCGCCTGTTCGACGTCGCCGACGAGACGATGCTCGATGAGCTCGCCCTCATCGAGCGCGACGTCTTCCTGCCCGCCGGTCGGCGCTGGTTCGTCGTCCCCGGCGAGGACGGAACGCCGATCGCGTTCGCTGCGCTCCATCTGCTCGAGGGTGTCGGCTTCCTCGACCACGTCGTCACGTTCCCCGAGGCCCGCCGCCATGGTCACGCAGCCGCGCTCACGCGTCGAGCCCTGGCCGAGGCGGGCGCCGCCGGTGTCGAGCGCACCTACCTGCTCGCCGAGCCGCGCGGGCACGCGGCCCAGCTGTACCGGCGCCTCGGCTTCGAGCCCGTCACGCAGATCGCGAGCTGGATCGCGCCGCTCGAACGGGTCCGGCGCTCCCGTCAGCCGGCGTCCGGCGGCGGGATGTAGCGCGCGCGCACGACCGACCCGTCGCGGCGCTCGAGCACCCAGACCGAGCCCTTCTTCCAGTCCCGCTCGCCCTCGAGCTCGGCGCCCCGCTCCGCGACGTGCAGGACGACCGCCGGCACGACGTCGCCGTGCGTGCAGAACACCGTCGGCGTGCGAACGGCCTCGTCGAGCAGCGCCAGCCCCTGCTCGAGCGGCGCGCCCTCCGCGAGCGCCTCCGAGGTCTCGACCGGCAAGCCGCGGTCGAGCGCGAGCGGCCGGACCGTCTGCACGCACCGCATGTAGGGGCTCGAGACGATCCGCTCGACGTCGAGCCCGCGGAAGGCGGTCACGAGCGCGTCGGCCTGCCGACGCCCCGCCTTCGACAACGGCCGGAGCCGGTCGTCAGCCGCCCGACCCGAGCGGGAACCCGCCTTCGCGTGCCGTACGAGATAGGCCGGCGCCTCGCCGGCGCGCCCGAGGTACGTCTCGAGCAGTCCCCGGTCGTGGTCGTACGTGAGCATCGGACCGATCTGATCGAGCGCGACCCACCGCAGCTCGTCGACCTCCTGGCCCGGGACGAACGCGCCCTCGCCGGGCTCCATGACCCAGTAGCGGACGACCTTCGGCCGTCCCTCGCCGTCCCGGTACCCCACCGACCCGAGATCGAGGCCGAGCCGGCATCGAAGACCGGTCTCCTCCTCGACCTCACGGATCGCGGTCTGCTCGTCGGACTCGCCCGGCTGCAGCTTGCCCTTGGGGAAGGTCCAGTCGTCGTACCTCGGGCGATGGATCAGGGCGATCTCCCGCGCTCCATCGCGATCGCGCCGCACGACGAGGCCGCCGGCGGCCCGGACGACCGGAGCATCCGCGGGCGTGGGGGTCTCGGTCACGGCCAGAACCGCATCCGCTTGCGCGACAGGCGCTTCCACACCGGCCGCCAGCGGTCTCGGGCCGCCGCGGCCGCCTGCCGCTCGATCATCGCGAGCTCGCCGGCGACGAACGACCGGCGGGCGCTTCCGGCGGCGTGCGCTCGGAGCCAGGTTTGTGCGACGACCGCGTCCTGGTGCTCGCCGAGCACGTCCTGGACCGCCGCGGCCTCGCGCGCGAAGCTCGCGGCCCGCTTGCCGAACACGGGCTCGACCGCCTCGGCCGCGTACCGGGCTCGCTTCGTCCGGATCCGCGCGAGGTGCAGGTCCGCGTCCGGTGCATCCTCGCCGAGTCCGTCGACCGCGCCGAGGAGGTGCTTCCACGGCCGCTCCATCGCCGATCCGAGCGCCATCACCGCCGGCGCGCTCGCCGTTCCCGGCACCACGGCCGGCTCGGCGGCCGCCTCGACGAGCCGGTCGAGGAGCGCCACGTAGCGATCCGAGCGCATGGACCCGAGCAGGTGCTCGCGGGCGGTTGCCCGCTGCTGGGCCAGCATCTGGACGAACCGTTCCCCGACGGGGCGATCCTGCTCTGGCAACGCGGCCACGCGACCGCGGAGCCGCTCGAGCTGCACGTCGAGATCCCGCACCGTGCCGAGCTCGGCGCCGAGCCAGCCAAGCTCCTCACGGAGCGCGGCATCCCACTCGGGGTCCACGACATCTCGGAACGTCCGAAGGTCCGAGCGCATCCGCCGGGTGGCCACCCGCGCCTGGTGAACGTCCTCGAGGTCCTCACCGATCCGGACCCCCGCGTCGTGCTGCAGGAGCCGGACCACCGAGGAAGCGACCGCGGCCCGCACGACCTCCGAGACCGAGGCGTCCTGCTCGACATCGGGGACGACGACCTCGGGCGGCGCCGAGGCACGCGCCCCGAGCGCTCGCCGGTACTTCGGGGTGCCGTCCGTCGGGCTCGCGCCGGCGTCGCGAAGGCGGGCGACGAGCGCGTCGACGACCTCGAGCGGGGCCTCGCCCCGGATCTCCAGCTCGACCTCGCGGAACCGCGCGGCGACCCGGGCTCCGTCCATCACCGAGACCTCGTCGTCCACGATCTCGGCGACGGGAGCACCCTGGTCGTCGGCCACCTCGACCCGCCGGCGGAGCGTCCGCAAGCGGACGACCGGACAGAGCTCGGCGCCGCGTGCGTAGGCACGGACGAGCTCGGCGGCCTCGGGCGGGATGCGACGGGGGACTCCCTCGAACGCGATCTCGGCGCGCACGAGGAGGATGCCCTCGGACGTCGGCGGCAGCTTCAGCGTCCACCCCTCGCCCTCGCGATGGCGGAGGCTGCAGTTCCACCTGGCCAGGCGAAGGTCCTCGGTGTCCACGTAGACCGTCGCGAACCGCAGTGGCTCGGCCGGCGTCGTGACGAGCCCGCCGGCGTCCGAGAGGTCCGGGAGGGAGAACCCGGCCGGCACCGAGAACTTCGCCTCGCGCTCGCGTGTCACCTGGCTCTCCCCACCCGCTCGAGCGCGAGCTCGTGCAGCCGCACGTGGCTGTTCAGGCCCTTGCGCTCGTGCACCTTCGTCCAGCGCCCGTCCGCGTGCAGTCGCCAGGCGAGCACGTCGTCGTGCAGGAGCACCCGCAGGATCTGGTCGAGCCGCCGCTTCAGTGCCGGGTCGAGCACCGGCGCCGTCGCTTCGACGCGCCGATCCAGGTTCCGAGGCATGAGGTCCGCCGAGCCGATGAAGTGGTCGTACCCGCTGGCGCGCCGGCCGAACCGGAAGATGCGCGAGTGCTCGAGGTACCGCCCCACGATCGAGCGCACCCGGATCCGGTCCGAGAGGTCGGGGACGCCGGGCCGGAGGCAGCAGATCCCTCGGATCACGAGGTCGATGTCGGCGCCGGACTGCGACGCCGCGTACAGCGCGTCGATCATCTCGGCGTCGACGAGGCTGTTCATCTTCATCACGATCTTGCCGCCGGGCTTCGACTCGCGTCGGATCAGCTCGAGGAGCTTGGGCCGCAGGTCGTAGGGGGCGACGAGGAGGCGCCGGTACTCGCG
>JBLNAW010000208.1:0-5895 GCA_050259555.1 Solirubrobacterales bacterium | reverse complement strand
GGTGCCAGGACGAGCGACGATACTTCCAGCGTGAACGGGCTCGACATCGTGCTGGCGGTGGTGCTCGCCGTCGCGGCGGTCGCCGGCTACCAGCGGGGAGCCACGATGCAGCTCTTCTCCTACGGCGGCCTGTTGGTCGGCCTGGTCGTCGGCGCCCTCATCGCCCCGCGTCTCGCGACGGCGGTCGACAGCCACGCCGCCCAAGCCGGCGTCGCCGTCGCGACCCTGCTCCTCACCGGCGCCGTCGGCGACGCCGTCGGCCTCATCATCGGCTCGCGTGTGGGCAAGCACGCGCGCGTCTCCCGGCTCGGCCCCGCCGACGCCGCGGGGGGCTCGGTCATCGCGCTGGTCGCGACGCTCCTGTCGATCTGGTTCATCGGGCTGAACCTCGTCAACGGCCCCTTCCCCGAGATCGCATCCGAGGTCCGGGGCTCGGCGATCGTGCGCGGGCTCGGCTCCGCACTCCCCGATCCGCCGTCGGTCGTCGGCGAGGTTCGCCGGTTCTTCGACCGGTTCGGGTTCCCCGAGGTGTTCCAGGGGATCCCGCCCGCGCCGGCCGAACCCGTCTCGGGTCCCACGAGCGTCGAGGCGCAGCGCGCGTTCGATCTGGCCGCCTCGAGCACCGTGAAGGTCGTCGGCCGCGCGTGCGACCACATCCAGGAGGGAAGCGGGTTCGTCGTGGCGGACGGCTACGTCGTCACGAACGCCCACGTCGTGGCCGGCATCCGGGTGCCCGAGGTGAGCAACTCGGACGGGCTCGGCGGCCACGCCACCACGATCTTCTTCGACCCCGAACTCGACCTCGCCGTCCTGCTCGTCGACGCGAGGCTCGGACCGGTACTTCCGCTCGTCACCGGCGACGTCGAGCGCGGAGCGGTCGGCGCGGTGCTCGGCTACCCGGGTGGCGGTCCGCTCGCCTGGAGCGGGGCGGCGGTCCGCGAGCCGATCCCCGCCCTCGGCCACGACATCTACGGCAGTACCGACGTCGAGCGCGACGTCTACGAGCTCCAGGCCCGGGTCCGCCCGGGGAACTCGGGCGGGCCGTTCGTGCTCCCCGACGGCACGGTCGCCGGGGTCGTGTTCGCCGCCTCGAGCGTGGATCCGGACATCGGGTATGCGATCCGAACCAGCGAGATCCTCGACGATGTTCACGTCGCGACCTCGAGCACGGCCTCGGTCGGCACGGGTCCCTGCATCCGCTAGCAGGGTCGGCCGAACGGGGGACCCGAACGAGGCGTCCGGGCGAGGTCACGTGGCTCGAACCTCCCGGCGCGGATGCAGCATGCCCCGCAGCACGCCGATACCGGCTGCGTGGGACACCTCCCCCGGGCCCGAACGATCGTCCTCGCGCTGGCGGCCTTCCTCATCGCCCTCGCCGGGAGCCCTCCGGGTGTGGCGGTCGACGCACAGGCCGCCACGGCAGTGTCGAAGGCCGCGTCGGCGGCCCTGCCCCTCGGGCGCGCGGTCGCGAACGCGATCGAGCCCGCCCCGGAGGCTCCCGAGCGCGAGACCGGTCATCTGCTCGTCGAGGTCACGCGACCGATGCGGGTCACCGCGCGCCCCGGCGGCGGCCGGGTCGTCGGCACGATGCCCGAGGGCTCGCGCTTCTACGACCAGCCGATCGTGGCGTGGGTGATCGACCTGAGCGACGACGGCCGCTTCGGTCTGGTCCCCGTGCCGTACGCGGGCACCGACGTCACCGGCTGGATCCCGCTCCGCGGGCTCGAGCGGCGCACCACCCATATCGAGGTCCACGCCGACCTCTCCGAGCACCGCATCGTCGTCCTACGCGGGGACCGCGTGCTGTTCCGAGCTCCCGCGGCCACCGGCGCCGCGGTCTCGCCGACGCCGGTTGGGCACTACTTCGTGACCGACCGGGTCGCGTTCCCGAGCGGCGGATCGCTCGGCACCTTCGCGTTCGGGATCTCGGGCATCCAGACCGACCTGCCGCCCGGCTGGAGCGGGGGGGACCAACTCGCGATCCACGGCACGAACGCGCCGGGGACGATCGGGACCTCGGCGAGCGCGGGGTGCCTGCGGGTCTCGGAGCAGGCGCTCGACCGGCTTCGGCCGCTGCTCCGTCCGGGCACGCCGGTGATCGTCGTCCGCTGAGGGCCGATCACTCCTCCATCACGACGCGGACGTCGCCCTCGCGCGACAGCACCGAGAAGGACGTGATCTCGCCCTCGCGCCGGAACAGGAGCGAGATGCGGCTGCCCCCGACCGCGAGGTTCCGGACCTCGACCGTGTTCAGCCACGTGGGGAGATGCGGCTTGTTCACCGTGAGCAGGTTGAGGTGGGCCCGAGCCGAGATCCCGAGCATCGCCTGGAGCATGAGGAACGGCGACCCCGCGGCCCAGGCCTGCGGCGAGCAGGCGATCGGGTAGCTCACGGGGCGGTTCGGCGTTCGCCGCGTGAACCCGCAGAAGAGCTCGGGCAGGCGCTTGTAGTCGGCCTGGATCGCCGCGTCGAAGAGCGCGGTCGCGACGCGGTTCGTCGAGCGCACGAAGCCGTACCGCTTGAACCCCGCGGCGATGAGCGCGTTGTCGTGCGGCCAGACCGAGCCGTTGTGGTAGCTCATCGGGTTGTAGGCCACCGCCGCCTTGCTCATCGTGCGCACGCCCCAGCCGGAGAACATGTCGGGCGCGAGTAGGCGCTTCGCGAGCGAGACCGCCTTGTCCTCGTCGACGATGTGGCAGTAGAGCCCGTGGCCCGGGTTCGAGGTCACCGTGCGCACCTGGCGCTTCTCCGCGTCGAGCGCCGTCGCGAAGTACCGCTCGTCCTCCATCCAGAAGGCCTCGTTGAACCGTCGGCGGAGCTCCTCGGCCTGCGCGATCAGACGATGCGCGTCGTGCTCGCGGCCTAAGGCGACGTAGACGTCGGCCATCCGCTCCTTCGCCGCGTACACGTAGGCCTGCACCTCGGCGAGCGCGATGGGCGGCTCGGCCATCCGGCCGTCGGCGTGCACGATCGCGTCGTGCGAGTCCTTCCACCCCTGGTTGCGGATCCCGCCCGAGGACCGGCAGAGGTACTCGACGAACCCGTCCCCGTCGAGATCCCCGTACTCGTCGATCCACCGTAGGGCGGCCTCGGCGGCCGGCAGGAGCTCCTCGGCGAACGCGACGTCGCCGGTCCAACGCAGGTGCTGCGCGTACAGGATGAGGAACCACGGCGTCGCGTCGACCGAACCGTAGTACGGCGTGTGCGGCACGACGCCCGCCCCGGCGAGCTCCCCCCGGCGGATCTCGTGCAGGATCTTGCCGGGCTGCTCGTCGCGCCAGTCGTCCACCCGGGTGCCTTGGTGTCTCGCGAGGAAGGCGAGCGTCTCGCGGGCGGGCCGCGGATTCACCGTGAGGAGCTGGTGCGCGGTGATGAGCGAGTCGCGGCCGAAGACGGTGACGTACCACGGGATCCCGGCCGCGATGATGTGTCCCGTCTCGGTCCACGTGGACAGCGCTCGGAGATCGCGCAGGCTCCGGTCCAGCAGCTCGTTGAACAGCTCGTTGTCCGTCACGACCTGAGTGGACTCGCGCTCCCACTCCTCGTAGGAGCGGCGCAGGTCGTGGACGGCGGCGTCGAACTCCACCTTGGGCGGCTCCTCGGAACCGTGCAGCGGCTCCACGGTGAGGCTCACGAGCTTCGTCTGGTAGGCGCCGAGCGTCAGCCGGAAGGTCGCGTGGACGAGCGGGCCGTCCGCGTGGAGGTCGTCGGGCTCCGTCGAGAACTCGACCCGGGTCACGCGGCGGACGCCGTCCCGTCCGGTCATGCCGAAGACGACGCGCGAGGGCTCGAGGACGGGTGCCGCCGAAACGGGGTGCTCGGGCGAGAGCATCCCGCGCACCTCGAAGATGTCGGCGAAGTCCGCGCCGAGGACGAACGCCACGTCGAGCGTGACCGCGAACGCGTTGTAGTTCTTCACCCGCACACGCTCGAACAGGCAACCGTTGATGACGCGGATCCGTCGGATGTTGAGCGTCTGCTGCGGGACGACGATCTCGTCCCCCTCGTACAGGTCGGGGTTCGTGAGGTCCACGTGCGACATGTACCCGCGCTCCGAGGACGAGGACAGCAGGACGGGGTCGCGTCCGCCGACCGTCATCCGGAAATGCGAGAGGAATCGGGTGTCCCGCGCGTACAGGCCCAGCCCGTAGCTCCCGCCGTGGTCCAGGTTGCCCTCGAGATCGGAGTAGAGGAAGGTGTCACCTTCCTTCACCGCCAGGGTCTTGGCCGCGAGGTCGGTGACGAGGACGGGCGCGGCGCCCTCGACGGGGCGCTCCAGCGTGGGGTGGGACTCCGGCTCGGCATCCATCGGAGGCTGCCCGAGTCTAGGTTCGGGTGTGGACCCGTGCGATGACATCCGTCACATCTCGGGGGTCGTCGCTGGCTCGCCTCGGATGATCTCGACCCCGTCGCGCCGCACGGGGACGCCAAGCATGCGCCAACCCGGGCCCGGGTCGGGGACGCGGTACTCGGGACGGTCGAAGGCGAGGAGGGTCGGCCCCGAACCCGACACGCACGCCGGGATCTGCGCCCGCCGGAGCGCACGCATCAGCTCGTGGGCTTCGGGGGCGAGCGAGAGCCGGACCTCCTCGTGCAAGCGGTCGTGCATCGCGACGAGCAGCAGGTCCATGTCGCCCGTCGTGAGGGCCGTCACCGCGAGCGCGCCGTGCGCGACGTTGTAGACGGCGTCTCTCAGCGACACGCGCTCCGGCAACGCTCGACGCGCGGCGTCCGTCCGGATGCGGACGAGCTCGGGGATCAGCAGGACGGGCTCGAGCGACGGATCCACGTCCAGGCGGTGGACGTACCCGTCCGCGATCACCGTGAGACCGCCGTAGACGGCGGGCGCGGCGTTGTCCGGATGACCCTCGAGCTCGGCCGCATACGCGAACGTCGAGTACGGGTCGTCACCGAGCCCGGCCCGGCCGAGGAGCGCGCCGGCCAGCGCGGTCCCGGCGACCGCTGCCGCGGACGAGGAGCCGAGCCCGCGCTCGAGCGGGATCCGATTCCGGCCGTGGAGCCTGAACGGTGGCACGGAGGCGCCGGGATGGTGCTGAGCCTGCCTTTGCACGGTCGCCGAGATCGCGCGGCTCACCATGTCGGTGCCGTCGGTGGGGAGCTCGTCGGCGCCCTCGCCCTCCCAGGTCACGCCGGGCTCGGCCTCGGTGTCGATCGTGACCTCGTTGCACAGGTCCAGGGCGAGGCCGAAGCAGTCGAAGCCGGGCCCGAGGTTGGCCGAGGTGGCGGGGACGCGCGCGGTGAGCCTCACGGCGAGCGAGCCTACAGCCCCAGTTCGGCCGCCACCGCGGTCGGATCGGCCGGCACCGTCGGCGGGTGGCCCGCGCCCGTGATCGCCCACTCGGGGTCCTTCAGGCCGTGGCCGGTGAGCACGCACACGACGGTCGCGCCGGCGGGGAGCGCCCCCTCGGCCGCGAGATGCAGGAGGCCGGCGACGCTCGCGGCCGAGGCCGGCTCGGCGAACAGGCCCTCGTGCGCGACCCGGCGATAGGCGGCGAGGATCTCGCGGTCGGTGACCGCCGAGATGCCGCCCTCGGACTCCGTGGCAGCGGCGATCGCCTTGTCCCACGACGCCGGGTTCCCGATCCGGATCGCGGTCGCGATCGTCTGCGGGTCCTTCACCGGGTGTCCGAGCACGAGTGGCGCGGCCCCCGCCGCCTGGAACCCGAAGAGCCGGGGGGGCTCGTGGATCACGCCGTCGGTCAGGTACTCGGAGTAGCCCATCCAGTGGCTCGAGATGTTGCCGGCATTGCCGACCGGGACGCAGTGGATGTCGGGCGCGCGGCCGAGGAGGTCGCACACCTCGAACGCGAGCGTCTTCTGTCCCTGGAGCCGGTACGGGTTGACCGAGTTCACGAGCGTGACCGGGTAGTGCCG
>JBLNAW010000207.1:0-9644 GCA_050259555.1 Solirubrobacterales bacterium | reverse complement strand
ACCGCATCACCGCTTCGGGGCGCGCGCGGCTGCGGGCGGGCCTGCGCGAGCGGTGTGCCGACGCACGCCCGTACGAGACCGACGCGGGCCTCGCGCTCGGCTTCGTGCACCAGCTCCCGCTCGGCGACGCCCGCCGAGCCGTGGGCGAGCGAGAGATGGCTTTGTACGAGTGGCGCTCGACGATCGCGGGGGAGCGGGAGCGGGCGGCCTCGGCGCCGGGCGCGGCAGGAGCGGTCGCCCGCCGCATGCTCGAGCTCCAGGACGCGCTCGCCGAGACCGAGCAGCGCTGGCTCCAGGCCTTCGGCGACGACCTCCCGAAGCTCCGCGGCTGACCACGTCCGGGCCTGAACTGCCTGGTGGATGAGCCGATCCGTCGGCGGGGTGGCCTACCATGTCGGTGCGATGGAAGCCGCCTTCTTCGACCTGGACAAGACGATCATCTCCAAGTCCAGCTCGCTCGCGCTCTCGCGGCCGATGTACCGGGCGGGCATGGTCACCCGCGGACAGCTCGTCCGGGGGGCCTACGCGCAGCTCGTCTACGCGCTCGTCGGCGCGGACGAGAAGAAGATGGAGCGGCTGAAGGAGGGCATGCTCGCGCTCACGAAGGGGTGGGAGCGGGACGAGGTCGAGCGCCTCGTTCGGGACGTGATCGTCGAGGTGATCGACCCCTACGTGTATCAGGAGGCCCTCGACCTCATGGCGCTTCACCGGCAGGAGCGGCGCCGGATCTACATCGTGAGCTCTTCGCCCGAGGAGGTCGTGCGGCCGCTCGCACGGCACTTCGGCGTCTCGGGCGTGATCGCGACGCGCGCGAGGATCGAGCAGGGCCGATACACCGGCGAGCTCGAGTTCTACTGTGCCGGTGAAGCGAAGGCCGGCGCGATCCGCGAGCTCGCCGAGCGCGTCGGCGTCGATCTCGGCGGGTCGTATGCGTACTCGGACTCGATCAGCGACCTGCCGATGCTCGAGACGGTCGGTCATCCGGTCGCGGTGAACCCGGACAAGGATCTCCGCAGGGAGGCCGAGACGCGGGAGTGGGACATCCGCGACTTCCGCCGTCCGGTTCGCCTCCGCACGCGCATCGCGCAGACGGCCGTCCGGCCGAGAACGATCACCGCGGGGGTCGTGGCGGCCGGAGCCGCTGCCGGCATCCTCACGTGGGTCATCCTGCGCTCGAAGTTCGGACGCGCGTCGCAGGCCGCCTAGCTCGTCCGGCCTCTCGAGCGGTTCGCGCCGATCTCGGCATCGGGGTACGATCGGAGCGCAGCCCTTGGGCTGCCGCGAAGGGAGCAGAAACCCACGCGCGTCCTGCCGCGGGAGGCATGCTCCGGGCTCGAGGGCCTTGCCCTCCGCCCCGAGCACAGTGCAGAGAGCGCATGTTCGCTGCTCCCTTCGCGCACGTCCGGCCTCGGGTGAGGCTCAGGCCCGGGGAGCCGGCGGGCGGTGGTACTCGAAATGCATGCCGTCCGGCAACACGAACGTCCCTCCCCAGATGAAGCCCCAGCGTTCGAAGACCTCCACCATCCTCGGGTCCTGGCTCGGCGGAGCGCCGAAAGGGTTGGCCGGCACGTTGATGTCGAACGCGACGCCCCAGGTGTGATGGCTGATCGACTGCGTGGGGTCGCGGTTCGCGAAGCGACGCGCGTAGCAGCCCGAGTACGAATCGATCGTGTCGCGCAGGCCGAGCTCGACGATCTCCCGGAGCGCGCCACGGAGCTGTGGGAAGAGGGCGACGTTGCAGGTGACCCTGCCGAGGATCGGGACCCGCTCGGTCGCGATATGCGCGGCTTCCCACCCCGGGTCGATCTCGAGGTATCCGGGGCGACCCGGAGCGGGGCGAGCGGCGAACTCGCCGAAGAGCGTCTTCAGCTCGACGGGGGGAAGGACCGCGTCGCCCTGCCGGAAGTACGGGGTCTCGCCCGGTGAGCGGATCTGGACCGGCACGTCGGCGGGGACCACCGAGCGCACGAGCCGGGCCACCTGCGGCCCGGTCGCCTCGCCCTCGGGCTGGATGAGTGCGTAGCGGTCGTGGGTGACGCCCATCGTGCGTCCCAGGTCCCGCGCGACGAGCAACTCGTGCGCGCCGACGAGCTCATCGGGCCAGACCGCGGCGATCTCGACCCGCACGTCGCCGAACTCGAGCACGGCGCCGGGCCCGAGGCCGCGGAGGCGTGCGCTCGTTTCGCCGAGCACGCCGAACCCGTTCGAGAGGTCCGCGAGCGCTCCCCGCTCGGCGGGCGGGACGAACGGCTCGTATTCGATCGGGTGGACGGCCGCGACCTCGAGGGGGATAGCCAACCCGGCGGGCGGGTCGTCCACGACCTCGCCCGCGCTCGAGCGCGAGCCCGTGAGCCAGATCACGTCGCTCTTCACGACCACCGAGCGCCGGATGCCGTCGAGGGTCGCGAGCCTCGACCGGAAGCCGTGGGGCAGGCCCCCCGGTGTCCAGGCGAGGAAGGTTCCCGGTTGGGCGGGCGCGGTGACCGGGAGCCCGCCCCCGCCGGGCAGCACCGCGGTCCTCGAGACGGCCTCGGGCTGCTGCAGGGCCAGCGTGACCCCCGCGCCCACGAGGAGCCCGACGAGCGCGCCCGCGATGACCGCGAGCGCCGTCCTCACGATGTCGGTCCCGACGTCACCGGCACGGGTGCGACCGAGGAGGCGAGGGTCAGCAGGTCCGTGAGCTCGAGTCCGGGTGCCTCGATCGAGACGTAGACGCCGCCCTCGATCCACTCGAGGCGTGCGGCCGCCGGGGTGTAGCGACCGTCGACGCCGCGGATCTCGACCGTCTGCTGCTCGGGCGCCGTCGTGGGCGGGAGCTCCTCGGCCTGCTCGAGGTGGACACGGATCTCACCGCCGCCGAGCGCCACGTCCTCGGCCTGGAAGTACGTCGTGACGCCCACCGCGTCGCCGAGCTCCAGCAGCTCGACCGCGGCGAGCGCCGTGCCCTCGGGGAGCGTCTGCGGCAGGAGGAGCTCGAACGGCACGGCGGCGGCGGCATCCTCGAGCGAGACCCGCTCGATCGTCCCATCGGGCGTCTCATGGACGCGCCAGTCCTGGGGCAACGCGAGTCCCTTCAGCGGGAGCGAGGAGGCGACGCGGAGCAAGGCATCACGCGACAGGTTCGTCTCGAGGTACAGGTCGCTGTCGCTCGTGTGGATCGCCAATCGCCGGCCGTGGTCCTCGGTCGCCGGCTCGTAGTACGCGACACCGCCCCCCGACAGCGCGACCTCCTGCGCATGCGGGCCGACCGGGCCGAGGAGGGAATCGCCCTCCCACGAGTGCGATTCGCCGACCTTGAGCCACTGCATGCCGCGGCTGTACGCGAGGACCGTGTCTCCGGCCTTGCCGGCGGGATCGGACGGAAGGACGACCCGGTAGAGCGACAGCCCATCGACCTCCGTTGGTTCGACGGGCTCGTAGCCGGCCTGGCGCTGGACGGCATCGAGCGGAACGGCGGTCGCACCCTGGTCGACCGCGCCGACGGTCCTCGGGACCGCGAAGACGGCCGGGGGCGGGGCCTTCTGGCTCACCGCGACGGCCGCGACCTCGAGGATCGGCGTGTCGATGGGCTCCTCGGGCAGACCGAACCGGAGCTCCCACTGCGCGCGCTCGGGCCCGCCCGCCGGGTAGACCGACCACTTCAGCGGCGACCAGGTCTTCGCGTCGAGCCACAGGACGACCCGGTCGTCGGGGAAGAACGGCCGCCACGTGCCGCCGAGTTGCAGGAAGGGGAAGAGGGGGCCGGCGCGCTCGAACCGCATCTCGACGCGGAGCGCCGGGCGTCCGAGCACCGTCCCGGTCCCCAGCACCGTCAGCCCCTCGTCGTCCGAGAGCGTGGTGACCGGCAGCACGAGGTCCGTTGGCGCGGCGGCCGCGGAGGAGAACGGCGTCCGGTTCGTGACCAGCGTCTCGGTGGGCGGGCACCCGGTCGTTGGGCACGGGGAGGGGGAGCGTGCGTACCAGGTCGAGCCGTCGACCACGAGGCGGAGGTCCGTCGGCGAGTAGTCGGCCGACGGATACACGGTGTGGTCGGTCACGTCGAGGCGGAAGCGCTCCGGAGCGCGGAACCAGACCTCCATCGACAGGTCCCGTCGCGGCACGTCGGGTGCGAGGTTGCGCTCGACGATCGAGAAGCTCGCGCGGTAGGCATCGAGCCGGGCCGCGGCCGCGGCGACGCCCTCGGTGACGTCGAGAGCGGTCGCGCGGTGCTCTCGGCTCCACGGCCCGCCCATCGCGAGCGAGCCAACGATCACGCCGACGAGGCCCGCCGCCACCGCGGGCGCGAGGCGAGGCAGGAGTCCTCGGCGCGGGGCGGGTTCGCGGAGCCGTCGCACGCGGGACCCATGACGCGCTTCGGCCTCGATCGCCGCCATGATCGGCTCGACGAGGTCGGGCACGGCCGGCGCGAGCCCGATCCGCGCGTGCTCGCGCAGCTTGTAGGCGCCGGCCTCGAACGCACGGCACGCGGCGCACGTCTGCAGATGCTGCTCGAGCGCGTGATCCACGTGCCGCGAGAGGTGCTCGCCGTCCATGCGCTCGGACAGGGCTCGGCGCACCCGGTCACAGTTCACCGGCGTCCTCCTCCACGGCCAGAGCGCCCATCATCGCGGCGCGGGCTCGGTGCATCCGGCTCTTCACGGTGCCGACCCGCACCCGAAGGACGTCGGCGGCCTCCTGGTACGACAGGCCGAAGACCTCGATGAGCAGGAAGGGTTCGCGGTGATCGTCCGAGACGGCCGAGAGGGCGGTCTGCAGCTCGAGACGGGTGACCGGGTCGGGCGGGCCGATCGGGTCCGGCGCTCGGAGCGCCCGATCCTCCTGGCTCTTGCGCGATCGGATGATGTCGAGCGCGCAGTTCCGCGCGATGCGGAACAGCCACGAGGTGAACCGGGAGTCGCCTCGGAAGCTCGGGAGGAACCGGTAGGCACGGATGAAGGCCTCCTGGGTCGCGTCCTCGGCGAGGGCGCGGTCTCGGGTGTACGAGTAGGTGAATCGCCACAGGTCGGCCTGGTAGGCGCGGACGAGATCCTCGAAGGCGCTCACGTCGCCCTCGCGGGCGCGAGCGAGCGTACGGGGGTCGGGGTCGTGCACGAGCTCCCTCTCGGTCCGGCCGGCCGGGCTCAAGCGTATCCCTGTGGTCCTGCGGGAGGGACCGGGCGGAGGTCCCGAAGGTTCCGGAGCCCGGGGAGCTGGGCTACGCCCTGGTCAGCGCCCCGAGGAGCTCGTCCCAGGCCTCGACGTAGGCATCGACGTCCTCGTCCGTGCCCGGGACGGGCACGACCGGGCCGGCGCCGACGATCGCCTCCCAGACTCCACGGTTCGCGAGCCAGATCCGGATCAGCCGGACGAGCAGCCCGTCGGCACAGGCCCGAGCCTCGTCGGCGTCGCGGACGGGCTCGGGACGGAAGGTGTATCCGGAGCGGGGTCCGAGGTGGTGAACGTGCCACGCCAGGCCCGTGCGCTCGACCGCCGAGCGCATCCCCTCGGCGAGACGGGCGCCGAGGCGCTGGGTGGAGGCGTACGCCTCGGGCGTGAGGATCTCGAGCATCACCGCTCGGGCGGCGGCCATCGAGAGCGCGTTCGCGAACAGGGTGCCACCGGTCGCCACGACGTCGATGCGGCCGCCCTCCTCGTCCTTGGCTTGCTCGAGCACCCGGGCCACCTCGCTGGTCATGCCCCACGCTCCGAACGGCACGCCGCCGGCGATCGACTTGCCGATCGTGACGAGGTCGGGCTCGAGCGCCCACTGGCGGGTGAGCCCGCCGGCGCCGACCACCTGCGTGTGCGTCTCGTCGAGCGCGAGGAGGGTTCCCGTGTCGCGCGTGACGCGGCGCAGGTCCTCGTGGAAGCCGGGCTCGGGGAGGATCAGGCCGTGGTTGTTCGTGAGGGCGGGCTCGGTGAGGACCATCGCGACGTCCCGGGGCTCGAGCGCGGCCGCGAGTGCCTGCGGGTCGTTGAAACGGACCACCTTCGTTCGGGCGGTGACGTTCGCGGGCAGGCCGGCCTCTTCGGGCACGAGGTTGCCCTCGGCGTCGAGCTCGACGAGCGCCTCGTCGAAGTGGCCGTGGTACTTGCCGTCGAACATCAGGACCTTGTCTCGGCCGGTGAAGACCCTCGCGACGCGGATCGCCTCGGTGTTCGCCTGGCTGGCCGACAGGGTGTACTGCCACATCGGCAGGCCGTAACGGCGTCCGAGCTCCTCGGACACGACGATCGAGTCCTCGGTCGGCAGGAGGAACTGGTTGCCGGTGGCGACGCGCTCGGAGACGGCGCGGACGAGAGGCTCGGGGGCGTAGCCGCAGAACATCGACATGTCGGCGATGTTGAAGTCCGAGAACCCCTTGCCGTCGGCACAGGTGAAACGCGAGCCCTTGCCCTCGGCGGCCCACAGAGGGTCGTGGTGGTAGGAGCCGCGGAACCACGACATCGGCACGCCGTTCGGCATGACGGCCTTGCCGCGTTGACGGAGCTCGACGCAGCGCGGGTGCTCGGCGTGGAAGCGGGTGTCCTCCCGCTCCTTGAGCTCGAGCACGAGGGCCCGGTCGACGGTCGGGGACCCGGTCACGAGCCGGAGTCTATCGAGGGCCGCGGGCCGCCTACTGCGCGCGTGCCGAAGGGTGCTCGAGGCGCTCGGCGAGGCGCTCGGCGCGCTCGGCGGCCTCCTCGGGCCGGCCGGCCGTCACGGCGCCCATGATCTGGACCAACTCGCGCTCGACCCGGGAGGAGATCCGGCCGGTGCCGCGCGCGACCAGGTCGTCCAGGCGGCGGATCGCCCGCTCCAGCCGCCGGAGGGGCTGCTGGGCCACCTCGTCCGGGACCTCGCGCGCGACGAGCCGGTGCTCGCGCCGCCAGGCCTCGAGATCCAGGATCCGTCCCACGCCCCGAATCGTAGCCCGGGGGTCTGACGCTCCCGTGGAGGCTCACCGAGGAATCGGATCGAGCCGCCGGGCCGACCGGCCACAGGTTTCGCGCTCGATATCCCCCGGGATGGATCGAACGGTCACCGGTCGGCCCATGATCGGCTCGGGCGGTCCTGTCCGCCGCGCTGGTCGCAGAACCCTCCACCCTGGCGATGGTGGGTACCACGACGCCGGGGTAATGTTCGCAACGCGACGGCGACGTCGCACCCCCTCGAGCCTCTCCCTCGCTTCCCCGGTCGTGTCGGCGCTTCCCCATGGCGTTCAGCGGGGCTCGGATGGAGATGGCGAGGATCGTGCTCGGCCTCGAGGAGCACGACGTGGCGGAGGAGGTCATGCACTTCCTCGACCGCACGGGGCGTGCGCGGGTCGTCGCGACCGCGGTGGACGATCGCCAGCTCCTCGAGGCCGTTCGGCAGCTCGAGCCGGATGCGGTGGTCGCGTCGACCGGCCTGGTGACCGATCGGCTCGACGGTCGTCCGCTGTTCGCGCTCGAGACCGCGGAGTCGGTGCGAAGCCTCCGGACCGCCATCCGGTTCGGGGCGGTCGGCTACTTCATCTGGCCGCGCGAGCGGGAGGCGCTCGCCGCGGCGGCGACGCGCATGCGGCGTTCCGAGGATCCCGGCGCCGGCGCCCCCGCCGTGGCGGTGATCGGTGCGACCGGTGGGGCAGGGACGACGTTCCTGGCTGCGCACCTCGCCGCGGCGGTCGCGCGGCGATCCGTCGACGCGGCGATCGTGGATCTCGACGTGGCCTTCGCAGGGTTGACAGGTCCGCTCGGAGCTCCGAGCGCCGAGGTCTCGACCGCCGAGGATCTCGCGGCTTTCGGGACCGACCTCGCGCCCGAGCAGGTGCGAGAGTCCCTGTGGCGTCACCCCGAGGGCTTCGGGGCTCTCCTCTCCCCGGGCCGAACGGATCTCGACCTCGGTCCGGTCGTGTACGGCCGCGCGATCGCGGCGCTCCGACAAGCGGTCGGGTTCGTGGTGCTCCACGTGCCGCGCGAGGTCGGAGCGCTCACGCGGATGGCGCTCTCCGCCGCCGACCCCGTGCTGCTGGTGACCCGACTCGACGTGTCCTCCTTCCGAGACGCCCGACGCGTCATCGACGCGACCGGGATCGGCGAGCGGGTTCGGATCGTCGTGAACCGGGCCGTGCGCGCCGAGGTCACGCCGGCCGACGTCGAGCGCGTGTTCGGTCGACCAGCCCTGGCCGTGCTCCCCGCCGACCGCCGGGTGCGTGGTGTCCAGGACCGTGGGGCGATGTTGCCCCGCCGCGGTCGCGTCGGCCGTGAGCTCGACCGTCTGGCGCGGGTCCTGCTCGAGGGCGCGTCGTGAGCGCCGACATGCTCGCCGACGTCCGCCGGGGTCTCCACGAGCACCTGCTCCGACGGATCGACGCGCAGGAGCTCGTCCGGATCTCGCGCGCTGAGCGTCGGGTGCGGGTGCGCGAGGAGGCGCTCCGGATCCTGCGAGACGAGGGACACATCCTTCCCCAAGGCGCGCTCACGCGCGTCGTGAACGACGTATCGGATGCGGTCGTCGGGCTCGGGCCGATCGAGTTCCTGCTCAAGGACCCCGAGGTCACCGAGGTGATGGTGAACGGGCCCGACGACGTCTACGTGGAGCGGAAGGGGCGGATCGAGAAGGTGGAGGACCGCTTATTCGAGGGGGAGGAGGCGGTCCTTCACGTGATCGAACGGATCGTGGCCCCGCTCGGCCTTCGGGTCGATGGGTCGTCACCTTGGGTGGACGCGCGATTGCCGGATGGCTCGCGGGTGCATGCGATCGTTCCGCCCCTTTCGCTCTGCGGCCCGGTGCTGAACGTGCGGAAGTTCGCCGTGGTCGCGCTGACGCCGAACGATCTCGTCACGAGCGGCACCCTGGGTCAACGGATGCTGGCCTTCCTCGGGGCGTGCGTTCGCGGACGAGCCAACATCGTGATCTCGGGAGGGACGAGCTCGGGGAAGACGACGCTGCTCGGGGTGCTCACCACCTACGTCCCGACGGGCGAGCGCATCGTCACGATCGAGGACGCCGCCGAGCTCCGGATCGCGAAGCCTCACGTGATCGGGCTCGAGTCGCGTCCGCCGAACGTGGAGGGCCGCGGCGAGGTCACGGTCCGTGATCTCGTGCGGAACGCGCTCCGGATGCGCCCGGATCGGATCGTGGTCGGGGAGGTCCGCGGCGGTGAGGCGCTCGACATGCTGCAGGCGATGAACACGGGGCACGACGGGTCGCTCTCGACGGCACACGCGAACTCGGCGCGGCACCTGCTCTGGCGTCTCGAGACGATGGCGCTGATGTCCGACGTGGTGCTCCCCGTCGAGCACGTCCGCGAGCAGGTCGCGGCGGCCGTAGACGTCGTGGTGCACATGGCTCGACTGCGGGACGGACGGCGCGTCGTCTTCCAGGTGGTCACGGTGGACGGCATCCGCGACGGCGAGCCCGCGATCACCGAGGTCTTCACGTTCGCGCCCCGGCTCGGACCGGCCGGCAGCTTCGTGTGCACCGGCGACGAGCCGGCGCTGACCGCGACGCTCCGAGCCCGCGGCGAGCGCATCCCCGCCCACTGGTTCGCGCCCGGCCGAGACCCCTCGATGACGTCGGAGGGCCACCCGGATGGAGGCTGAGATCGCCGGTCTCCTGGCCGTCGCTGCGGTCTCGTTCGCGAGTCTCGCCGCCGAGTTCGAACGACATCGAGCGCTCTTGCCCGCGGGCACCCCCGGCG